>NZ_JAAGPQ010000143.1:0-12284 GCF_017104985.1 Paraburkholderia sp. Ac-20342
CCTCACCGCCCGAGACCTTCAGCACAGTCATGTGGTGGTTATCGCCGGCTATCCCTACATAGTCTTCTTCCTGTCCCTTTCCCCAGGTGTCTCCCGGAAACTTGACCTCGACGAGCCTCAGCAGGTTTGGCCACTGCGCCATCCCGTCGTGATCGACCGCTCCGCGACCCGGCCACCGGTTGCCCTCGTTCTCGACGATCACCACGTCCGGGCGGCGGACTTCGCCTGCAAGGCTGCCGGACAACGGAAACGGGTTCTGGCTGTGACGGCGCCCGGGGATGTCCCCATCGGTCTGACTGAGGAAAGGTATGGGCGGATATTCATTTGTGATCCACGGCCGCATATCAAACGACACCTCGGCCTTATACCGCCAGCAGAACTCATGCTTCCTCTCATCCGCGCGAATCGCCGCGCTCATTGCAATCTGCTTGAGCAGGCTCGTTCCCACCAGGCCATCCGACCTCTGTACCCGGAGTACCTCGGGCCACCACATCGCCGAGCGGATTTTTTCTTCGAGGTAACCCATCGCCTGATGCGGAAGACGGACGTATTTGGGTATGTCCTCCCGAATGGTCATGGTTGTGTCAACGGGAATCATCTGTGCTGCCATAACTTCATGGTCTCCTGTCCGGCTGTTTCATTCAGTAATGTGGTCAGAAAAAACCTCCGTCCCGCCACCCGCGAGGTGCCACGACTCGACTCTGGACTGCTGCCTCGCGGTATTGACCCGCAGTTGCACCGATTGCGATGCCGGCGCGAATGCGGGCATCGTTTCTCCCTTGTCGCTCGTCATGCCACTGAGCGCTCTCCCGGTCGGCAGATACAACCGGTAAGGATGCCGAGCCATGGGCAAGCCGCTTTTCTGATCGAGCAGGACGTACCGCGCCTGATAGTCGGGCCTGAAAGTCTCGAGTGGCCGCGGCATGGAGTCGGGCCCCGTCTTGCTCCACCTCGTGCACTTTTCGAGAATCGTGCCTGTCGTGCCGTTTGTGATGCCGCTGCCGTTGATCTGGATGTACGAGCCGCGCGAGCCGATCCAGATTTCCTGCGCCGCCTCGATGACGATCTTTCCGTCGGTGCTGGTGATGGTGAGGTCTTTCAGCGCGGCGAGCGCCATCTGGTCGTTCTGTGCCTGAATCTCGACCTTGCCCTTTGCCGCAAACAGCCGGATGCCGAATTGCGCCGCCACGAACGAAATGGCGCCGCGCACCGACGCAAACAGCGAACGGCCTGACACAATGCTGACGTCGCGCCCCGCCGTGACGGCATGATCGTTCTGGCTTGCCAGATGCGTGCTGTCGGCGGCCGTTGCGGCCAGACCCGCCGCGCTCGCGAGTACGAGGTCCGGCCGCGTCATTTCCGGCGACGGGTAGGCCGCGCTTTTTGCGCCACCTCTGATCGCGTCGTTCTGCGCCTTCATGCCGGCGGTCACATCGCACGGGTTCATCTGCGCGTCCTGCGCCTTGTGCCGTTGCGCCAATCGCGCCATGTCCTCATGCTGCTCGCGCGCCTGCCGCAGACGCTGCACCGTTTCGCCCATGTCCTTCATGGGTGCGTCCGCGCCCACACGTGTCTCGGTCGTAATGAGCATGCCGCGATTGGCGCGTGCCACGCCATGCGCTTCAGTCGCCAGTTCGAACCCTTCGCCGCGTGCCTGGGCCCGTCCGCGGTTGCCGTCGATGCGCGTATTGCTGCCGAGTACCAGCCGCGAGTTCGCATGATCGCTCGTCACCTGCACCTGGAGTTTGCCGGGCGTGTCGTCGGTCACGACGCTGTTGGCCCCGAGGCCTTCGAGGTCCCGGCTGCGCCAGCCCGTCAGCGCCTGGTTCTTCGGCAGTTCCCATGGCGGCAGCTGCGTGCGGTTCACCATGCGGCCGGATATATAGGGCTTGTCCGGGTCGCCTTCGTGGTAACTGATGGCGACCTCCTGACCCACACGCGGCAGCGCGGCAAACCCGTACTCCATGCCCTGCCAGGGCGACACCGCGCGCACCCAGCAGCTCGCCATGCTGTTGCGCTCGCTGAGCCGGTCCCAGACGAAGCGGACCTTCACCCGCGCATGAGCGTCCGGCCAGATCGCATAGTTTGCCGGTCCGGTGACGATCGCCGTTTCCGTGCCGCATTGAGGCTTCTTCTTCAGCCGGTTGCGGTAGAAACGGTTGGCCGGGTGCAGTTCGAACCGGGTGATACACCGGTATGGCTTTTCGTTGCCGCTGGCCTCGTCGTTGTCGCGGATATCGAGCGTCAGGGCGCTCACGAGGTATTCGGCATTGGCGGTCTGATCCGGATGGCCTTCGAGGTGGAAGGTATGCCCGATAGCCAGACCGCGCAGGTTGCCCCGGCCCTGGGCCGTGAGACTGCGCACACGCAGTGCATCGGCGCGCACGTTCGCCAGGTAGCGAGCCTCGTCCTCGATGTCGTTCGGCGTTCCCGACAGTCCGCCCGAACCCGCCAGCGGTTGCGCATAGTCGCCCCAGTCGTACTGCTCGGTGTCGGCATAAGGCAGGTTGTCGTAGCGGTTCAACGGATCGGACAGCAGGATTCGGCCGAGGCGCGTCGGATCGTAGTCGGTGAGGGTGACGGTACCCGCCGTCAGCGCGCGCGAGACCTCGAACCTGTGGATATGCTCCTCGTCGATGCGTGCGCCGTCGGGTGCCTGATACCGGATCGTGTCGTACATGTTGTGATGCGCGTGATAACTGCCGGGCGAATCACACAGGACCAGCGTCGGCCCTTCCATGAAAAACGTGATGCCCCATTCGCGCCATATCCGGCGCAGGAACGCGAAATCGCTCTCCCACATCTGCCGCACGTAGTCGCGTTTCGGCCAGCCTTGGGCCAGTCCCGGCGCGCCAAGGCGATAATCGACCGGATACGGATAGGCATCGAGCACCTGTCTCGTGATCTCGGCGATATTCATGTTCCTGAAAATGCGGCTGTCGCGGTTCAGTGTCGCGAGCCACAGCCATGGACGTATCGTCATGCGGTAGTAGGCATGACGCGGGTCCTCTCCGGCGAGTGCCATGTCCGTGATGAGGCCGGTGATCTCGCGCGAGCCGGCTCCCTTATTCGGGAGACCGCTCTCGCCCGGCAGGCCCGCAACGAAAGTTCCTTTGCCATCGAACCGGATCGACACGCTGACTTCGCGGCCCACGAGTTCGTCGGGTCTAATCATCGCGCGTGCCGCGGTAGCGCGTAGTGTCGGCGTATCGCGAGTCTTCAGTTTCACCGAGTATTCGTAGAGCTTGCCCAGCTTTTCGATGCCTTGCAGGCGCGCCGGAAACACCACGGGCTCACCGTTCCACACGGGTAGGACCTTGCCCGTGAGGGCAAGTGTGCGGACCTGTTTCGGCGTGTACATCGGTTCTCTCCGGTGGTGGATAGGGCGCAGGCAGACGTATCGGCGCACCGAACGTATGGCCTGCGATCGTTTTCCATTTCTCGGGGAAACGCAACGGCACGATGCCGAAAATCGGGCAGGGATATCTGTACTGCGAATAGATTTTTAAATTCCTGAAACGCTTTGAGACGCCCTGCCCTCGTGACTTCCGCCGCCTGACCGTGCGAAGCAAGTCTGTGCCCGGGACCGCGATCCGCCAGATGCTGAAATTGTCAGAAATCCTGAAATTTTGAGGTTCGGGAGAGCCGCGTGGCAATGCCGAATATCAATGGATAGACAAGGAGGGGCGCTGTGCCGCCGAGATATTATTGCTATGGGTGCGGTGTTGCGACCTCGGCATGGCGGGCGGCAAGTTCGGCTGAGGCTTGGCTATCCGCGGTGCGCGCGCGTCGTGCAATGCGGCTATTGCCAGAGCGCGCAACTGATGGCGGTCTGCGCGCTGCTCAAGCACAAGCCGAATCCGAACGATGCGGATATCGATGCGGCGATGACGCCGGTGGTGTGCCGTTGCGGCACGTATCCGCGGGTGCGGGCGGCGATTCATCTGGCGGCGCGGCGGATGGGGTAGGGCGGGACAAGCCGCACCGCACCCGCCTCACTCAACTGGCGAACCGAACCTCCTCCACGATGGCGATGATCACCGTGAAGATGCCGATGCATCCCCCAAGCGTCGCCGCGCCTTGCAGGCATGCCGACATGACGTGACCGCGTAGCGAATCGCGGTGTCCGGTATTCAGGGTGCCTTGCCCGCCGAGGTTGTCGTCGCCGGCATGGCCGCCGCCTTCGCCGCGACAGGCGTCGCCTTCAGCTGCGCCGGCGTTTCTCCCGGCGTGCTCTGCCCGCCGACCTCCCAGCCACCGCCCAGCGACAGGAACAGATTGACCTGATCGACTGCCACCTGGCCCTCGGCGCCCGCGAGTTGCGACTTCGCCGCCGTCAGCGTGCGCGTCGCGTCGAGATCGGAGATGAACGACTCGCGGCCCGCGAGATACAGCCGGTGCGTTTCATCCGCCGATTGCGCGGCCGACTTCAGCGCCGCGCGCAGCGAATCGGCGCGCGCGTAGTCGGAGGCGTAGGTCGCGAGATTGGTCTCGGTTTCGCGCAGCGCGTTCAGCACCACACCGTCGAACTTCGCGAGCGCGACCTGGCTCGACGCCTCGGCTTCGCGAATGCGGCCGCGCGCGCCGTTGGTCGGGAAGGTCCAGCTAATCAGCGGACCGAAGGCCCAGCGCCCGGTCGGCGAGGTACCGATGTCTTCGAGAATGCCCGTGAAGCCCGTCGATGCGCCGATGCTCACGCTCGGATAGAGCGCCCCGGTCGCCACGCCGATACGTGCCGTCGAGGCCGCGAGCTGACGCTCGGCTTCGTGCACGTCGGGGCGGCGGCGCAGCAGCGCGGCGCCGTCGCCGATCGGAATCGGCTGGCTGAGTTGCGGCAGCCGATCGCAGGCGAGCACGGCCGGCGGCAGATCGGACGGCGCGCGCGCGAGCAGCGCCGCGAGCCGGTATTGCGCGATCTTGCGGCGCGCCGTATAGCGCGGGATGTCGGCCGCGAGGTTGTCGACCTGGGTCTGACCGCGCGTGACGTCGGTCTGATTGCCGCGGCCCGCGTCGCGCAGACGGCGCGACACGTCCACACGCTGCTTCTGCAACGCGAGCGATTGCTGGGCGATGCGCAACTCCTCGGCCGCCGAGCATTGCTCGACGTACGAGCGCACGACGTCGGCGACCACGGTGATGCGCGCGAGGTCGCCCGCGGCTTCGACGGCTTCGGTGTCCGCCGCGGACGCTTCGACGCCGCGGCGCAGCTTGCCGAACAGATCGATTTCGTACGAGATGCTGATGCCGAGGTCGGCTTCGTTGGCGACCGGCAGTTTCTCGAAGAGCAGGTATTGCTCGGCCGATTCCTGTGCGCGTTCGACCGCTGCCGACGCCTTGCCCGAGAAGCCGCCCTGCGCCTGCGCGACGCCGAGCGCCTCGCGTGAGCGCGCGAGATTCGCGGCCGCGACGCGCAGATCGGTGTTCGACTTCAGCGCTTCGTCGATGAGGCTGTTCAGCACCGGATCGTCGTAGAGCTTCCACCAGACCGTCGGCGTGTTGAGGGTCGAGGTCAGGGTGGGGTCAGCGCCTTCGAGCGCGCCTTTGGCGAGCGGCGCGTTGACGAGCGCCTGCTTCGGCAGCGTGTAGTCGGGGCCGACGTTGATGCAGCCGTTCAGCGCGACCGCGAGCGGCAATAGCGGCAACAGCGGGAGCCATGGCCGCAGCGGCAGGCGCGGCGCCAGCGAGGATAAGGGGCGCGCGAGTTTCATTGCGACGCGCCCGACGCAGCCGCGGCCGGCGCGGCGGAACTGGCCGCCACGGCCGAACTGGCCGCCACGGCCGAACCGGGCGCCACCGGCGCGGCCGAAGCCGCCACCGCACCCGACACCGGCTGCCTTCTGACCGGCGACAGATCGCGCACCGACACCGTCGCGGTGCGGCCCGCGATCATGCGGAAGTCGGCAGGCACTTCGTCGAGCGCGACGCGCACCGGAATGCGCTGCGCGAGCCGCACCCAGCTGAACGCCGGGTTCACGTTCGGCAGCATATTCGAGCCTTGCGTGCGGTCGCGGTCCTCGATCCCGGCGACGATGCTCTGCACGTGGCCGCGCAACGGCGTCGGCTCGCCCATCACGGTGATGTCGACCGGCTGGCCGATGTCGATGCCGCGCAGCTTGGTTTCCTCGAAGTAACCGTCGACGCGGAACGAGTGCATGTCGACCACCGCCACCACCGGGCGGCCCGCCGCGACGAATTCGCCGGCGCGCGGCGCGCGGTCGTTCAGATAGCCGTCGACCGGGCTTTTGATCGTCGAGCGTTCGAGGTTCAGCTTCGCGGTGTCGATCGCGACGTCCGCGTCGGCGAGCGCGGCCTCGCCCGCATCGACGCGCGAGCGGCTTTCCTCGAGCACTTCGGCCGCGACGAGATTGCCGAGCTGGCGATTGCGCGCGTATTCGCGGCGCGCCTGGTCGAGCGTGGCGCGGCGTTGCTGCGCGGTCGCTTCGGCCTGGCGCAGCGCGAGCGCATAGCGCGCCTGATCGATCACGAACAGCACCTGGCCTTGCTTGACCTGCTGGTTGTCCGTCACCTCGACCGACGAAATCAGCCCCGAGATATCGGGTGCGACCTGGATCACGTCGGCGCGCACGTGTCCGTCGCGGGTCCACGGCGCGAACATGTAATAGGCGACCAGCTTCCACAGCACGAGCGCGGCCACGACGACGACGATCAGGGTCAGCAGGATCTGACCGAGCGAGAACCAGGTTTTTTTCACGTTATTAGTCTGTGCGAAACGACGACGACAAGGCCCAGCACCAGCACATAGATGCCGAGATCGAAGATGGAGCGATGCCACACGAAGCGGTAAAAGCCGACGTACGCGAGCACCGTGCGGATGACGAGGTTGATCAGGTAGGCGATCAGCATCAGCACCAGCACGGACGGCACGAACACGCCGAAGATATCGATTTCACCGATCATCGCGGGAACTGGAAAAGAGTGGGAACGGGCTGCCGGAAGCGGAGGCGCGCATCATGCGGAAGCCTCCGGTTCGGTCGGCGTCGGCTTCGTGAGCGTGGCCGGAAACAGCGAAAGACGCAAGCCGACGAGCGCGTGCAGCGCGTCGCGCAACTGGCGCGCCGAGGTCGGCGAGGTTTCGGTCGGCGCGGCGGCATTCGCGAGCCCTTGCGCGGTGACGCGCGCGACCGCCGCGTCGATCGACACCATGAGGCTCTGCGGCACCGGCTCGCGGCGGCGCCGCTCGACGCAGCTCTCGTAGTAACTGCGTACGCCGTCGAGAACGTGCTCGATCGCGCCCGGCACTTCGCCGCCGAGCTTGCGCGTGGCGCGGCGCAGATCGATCGCGTTGAACGCGATGCGCAGATCGCGGAAGCTTTCGATCGACGGATGACGGTGCTCGTCGGTCGCGGCGAGGCGCGGGATCAGTTGCATCAGACGGTCGAGCATGCGTGCGGCGAGATTGCGCGGGTCTTCGATCGGCGTCGTCGACGCGGTCAGTGCGACGTCGGCCCAGTTCGAGCGCAGCAGGCGCGAAGCCGCGAATTCGGCGCCGAACGGACGCGTCACGCGGGTCCACAGATACGCGTAGAGCAGGCCGGCGAGGCCCGCGAGATTGGCGTTCACGAAGGTGAGAAAGTTAGCCTCGTAGGCGCCCTGAATGCTGATGAAGGTCGCCGTGTTCACCGCGACGAGCACCGTGACCATGTTGAACTGCGGGCGCGGAATCAGCGTGCCGACGAGGATGAACGGCCCGGCGAACAGGATCACGAGCATCGGGAAGTCGTGCACGTGCGGCAGCACCGCGAACAGATAGACGCCCGCCGCGAGCACGCTGACCGCGGTCGCGAGGAAGAAGCGGAACACCATCGGCGCGGGTTCGTCGAGCGCGGCGAAGAAGCAGCAGGCCACCGCCGCGAGCGTCACCGCGCTGGCGCCGTCGTTCCAGCCTGAGCCGATCCACAGGCTGCACGCGAGAATCACCGCGAGGCCCGCGGACACGGTCGCGAACAGCATGATGCCGCGGTCGTAGAAACGCTCGGTGCCGCCGAGCCGCCAATGACGGAAGTGCGGCCGCCACGAACCTTCGTCGCGCGCGATGATGATGCGCAGCGAGCGGCAGTCCTGCCATACGTCGATGACCTGCCTCAGACGCCATAGCGCGTTCGAGAGCAGCGCGCCGTCCCAGTGCGCGAGCGCGGCCGCGGGTGGACGCAGCGCCGCGATGCGCTCGCGCAGCGCGTTGGCGGTTTCGTCCGGGTGATAGCCCTTGCTCGGCGCGGGCAGCGGCTGGTTGAACCACTTGATGACGTCTTTGAGCAGCGCGTCGAGTCCTTCGGGCCAGCTGTGCTGGCCGTTGTGGTAGAGCGCGAGCAGCGGGTCGGCGAGCGAGGACATGATCGGCAGCAGCAACTGCATGCGTCCGCGCAGTTCGTGTGCGCGCGCGAGGATGTCGGGCCGCGTGTGATCGTAGGCGAGCTGGCTCAGCAGCAGTTCCAGACCGTTGATCGTGCTCGCGAGCCGCTGCCGCGCGCCCGAAATCGCCGCGCTCGCGATGCGGCCCGACAGCGTTTCGGTCGCGTAGAACGCGGCGTCGCGAAACCATGCGTCGGTGCGCTCGATGATGGTCGGCGCGAGCCGGCTCGGAAACAGCGCACTGCCGACGATGCTCGCGCAGACGATGCCGACGAGGATTTCCTCGGTCCGGCTGACCGCGAGATCGAACACGCCGGTGGGATTCGTCACCGAAGGCAGCGCGATGATCGGCATCGTGTAGGCCGCGAGCATGAACACGTAGCTGCGCGCGGTGCGGTCCGATACCGCGAGGTAGAGCATCGTGCCGGTCCAGAGCGCGACGACCACGCTGAACAGATACGGCGATTCGACGAACGGCGGCACGAGCAGCACCGCGCCCGCCGCGCCGAGCGCAGTGCCGAGCGCGCGATAGAGTGCCTTCGAGCGGGTCGCGCCGACGAACGGGTTCGACACGATATAGACGGTGGCCATCGCCCAGTACGGCCGCGGCAACTGGAACGCGAGTCCGATGTAGAGCGCGAGCATTGCCGCGAAGAACGTCTTGACCGAGAACAGCCAGTCGCGAAAGGAAGGGTAGGCCATAGACCGTTACGCGGACCCGGCGTTGTGTGGCGCCGTTGCGCGGACGCCGCGTTTGGTGGACTTGCGTGCCTTGACCGTACCGTGCGCCTTGCCGGCGCCTGGGGCCGCGCTCTTGCCGGTCTTGCCGAGTTTGACGGCGAGGGGTTCGCGCCGCGCGGGTTCGCGTTTGAGCGGCGACGTGGTGCGCTTGGACGCGGCGCGTTCGAGCGGCGCGCGGGTGCCCGCTGCAGGTCCGGCCGTTGTGCCGCGTTGCGGCGGCTCGGGCTTCGCCGCCGCTTCGGCGTCGAGCTCGGCGCGGCCGCTGGCATCCGTCGTGAACGCATCGAGCACGCGCAGCGTGGCTTCGAGATCGTCGCGCGACAGGCCCTTGAGCGCCTGGGCGCGCAACGTGACCAGCTCCTCTTCCATCTTCGCGGTGACGGCGCGGCCTTCGTCGGTGAGCGCGACGGTTTTGGCGCGGCGGTCCTCGGGATCTTCCTCGCGGCGCATCAGGCCCGCTGCGCATAACTGATCGAGCAGCCGCACGAGCGAAGGGCCTTCGATGCCGATGTGATCGGCGAGCGTAACCTGGCGCACTGCCGAACCGAGCCGGCTCGCGGTCAGAAGCGGGGTCGCGCACGCTTCGGAGACGTTGAAGGCCGCCAGCACGCCATGACTCGTGCGCCGCCACTTTCTGGCGGCGACGACCAGCGTGCTGCTGACGGTGCGGCGCAGGGTATCAAGATTCGGCATGGCAGGTATTGTATTTCCTTGATATTCGTTAGCAAACTATTGAATCGGAAATTCGCGCCGTGCCGGGAGAGTCTGCGGCGCGAATGCGACAGTCGCGTTAAACGGAGGGGGACGGGACGTGTTTCCGATGGTGTCGGATGCGGCGGCGGGGCTGCCAGCAGGGGAGCGAAGCCGTATGTTTCGCATGCCGCGTTCGCGTCAGCGAGTGGCGGCTGGCCACCATGTCCAGCCGCGCCGCGAGTGGCGCAATTCGACGACCGACAGCGGAGCGATCTCGATGCGAGGAAATACCTGTGCGGATGCGCCGAGCGCATGCACGATGGCGGCTTGCAGCAGCGGCGCGTGCGTGATGGCGAGCACCGTGTGTGTTTGCGGCGATACGGCTGGCGGTGCCGGGTTTGCCGCGTTGCATGTCGATGCCGATGTCGTGGGTCCGTCCGGTGCGTCGAGCCATGCGCCGATCCGTTGCACGAGCTGGCTGAACGATTCGCCGCCGGGCGGCGCGGTGTCGGCGTCGCGAGTCCACGCGGCGAGTTGCAAGGGCGCTTCATTGGCGAGATCCGCGAGGCGCTGGCCGCGCCAGTCGCCGTAGTCGATATCCGCTAGCGCTGCGGCGGGTGTGGCGTTCAGGCCGAGCGCCGCAGCCGTATCGCGCGCGCAGGCAGCCGGGCTCGTGAAGACGCGAGCCTCGTGCGCAAGTGCCAGACGGGCGCGCGCCGCTTGCGCTTCGGCGGTGCCGCGCGCGTCGAGCGGGTCGTCGGAAGGGAAGCGGCCCGCGCGTTGCGAGGCCGTCGCCGCGTGGCTTATCAGTAGCAGTCGCGTATCCATTCTGTGCTTTCCCGATGCTGCCGTTTGTCCACGCGAGCTTGCAAACGTGGCCGAAGCTTTCATGAAGGCAGAAGTTTAGCGCGTAGAATAAGGGCTCCGCGAAGCACGGAAGCCGGTGAGAGCCCGGCGCGGTCGCGCCACTGTAATCGGTTTGCAAGCAAGAGCCGAAAGCCAGACCTGTGCTTCGCACCATTCCTATGTCATCGACTTTCGGGGCGCGTTACCCCCAGGAGATATCCATCATGGCCGAAGCCGTTTTCGATCCCGCCGCGCAACCTGCGGCCGAGCCTACTCCGATTCCTTTGCGCGAACTGCTGCCGTGGGTGGTATTCGGCGGTTTGCTGCTGTTGCTCGCGCTTTATTTTGTTGGTGCGGAAGAGGGGGCTACTTCGCTGGTCCCCGGCATGTACGTGCATGAGTTCGTGCACGACGGCCGCCATCTGCTTGGCTTTCCCTGCCACTAACGGAGTCCGACATGGTTGGCAAATTACTGGTGCGCGGGATGCTCGCGGGCATCGTCGCGGGCTTGCTCACATTCAGCTTCGCGAGACTCGCGGGTGAGCCGCAGGTCGATCAGGCTATTTCATTCGAAGAAAAAGCGGCGGCCGCACGCGGCGAAGCTCCCGAGCCCGAACTCGTGAGCCGCGAAACGCAGGCGGGTCTCGGTCTGCTGACCGGCGTCGTGACGTATGGTGCGGCGTTCGGTGGTTTGTTCTCGCTTGTGTTTGCGTATGCCTATGGACGGGCGGGTGCATTGAGCATGCGCGCGTTGTCCGCATGGCTCGCGCTCGGCGCCTTCATCGCGCTCGTGATCGTGCCGAATATCAAGTATCCGGCGAATCCGCCATCGGTCGGCGATCCCGAGACGATCGGCATGCGCACGGGGCTGTTCTTCCTGATGATCGCCATTTCGCTCGTGACGATGGTGTTTGCGCTGAAGGTGCGCCGCCGCGCGGTTGCGAAGCTCGGCGCGTGGAATGGCTCGATCGTGGCAGGCCTGGTGTTCGTCGCGATCATCGCGGCCGTGCAGTTGTCGATGCCGGTCATCAATGAAGTGCCCGCCGCTTTCCCGGCCGTGCTGCTGTGGAAGTTCCGCGTCGTCGCGATCGGCATGCAGGTGATCATGTGGGCGACGATCGGGTTGCTGTTTGGCGCGCTGGTCGAGCGCAGTGCATTCATGCGTACGAATGCGCGCGTAACGATGAGGTCGGCCTGAGATTGAAGGCAATGCATGACCGCGAAAGCGGTCATGCTTCGCGCGCAACGCGCAAGAATGGTTTTACTTCAATGACTTGGCGTAATTGTGGAGTGGTTATCCACAGGCTTGCGAACATTTTCTGTGGAAAAGCTCCTCAGGTCGCTTTTCGCCAATTACCTAATCTTCTAATCCATGTTCTTCGCTTCTCCCGGTGCAAATTAAATCGGATGGCTAACTAATTCGAATTCGATGCCATGGTGCTCGATTTTTAAGCTCTTCGATTTTTTTAAAAGAAATTGTGAGAAGGGTCTTGACGTGATGCGGGGCGGTCAGCATAATCTCGTTTCTCTGCTGCAGACGCAGCGACGCGAACGAAGCGGTGCCGGGTGGTGTTGGGCATGGTTGAGTGAGCGGACTGATCTTTAAAAACCAACAGCCGATAAGTGTGGGCGCT
>NZ_JAAGPQ010000144.1:0-11563 GCF_017104985.1 Paraburkholderia sp. Ac-20342
TTTCCGGCGACTGGCCAGAGACTACGAGCGATTGCCCGAAACCCTAGCCAGCCTGCACTTCGTCATATTCGCCGTGCTTATGCTTGTCCACTTTGCAGCCCTTAACAAAAGTGCCTAACACGCTCTAAACCCGACTCAAACGGGCAGAGCTTTGACCCACTCGCCTGGCGCCCCTTCCTCGCTATCCGTTCCCAGAACGGCGGTAAGTTCGGCAACGAGATGCTCGTGGGCACGTTGAGTATGGAACTCGGAATATTCAACTGCCGCCGCGGATTTCCCAGCCTCAATGGCTTCGGCAATCGCCTCGTGTTCATCCCAGATCGACGCTCGCTGACCAGACGCCTGAAGCATTGCGCCCATGACCCTTCGCAGATGGACCCAATGAATGCGCGCCGTTTCAGCGATTAATGGATTGCCAGACGCCGCGTAGACAGCAAAGTGAAACTCCATGTCGGCGTCAATCATCGCTCTGATATCTGTATTCAGAGACGCCTGACGCCCTCGAGTAATGAGTGCGGGGGCCAACCTGGCGCGCCTGTTGGCGGCGAGCTTTGCCGCCAGGGCATCCAGTGTTCCGCGTATTTCGTAGAGATTGCTGAGCCACTGCAAGTCCAGCGGGGCAACCAGGACGCCTCGGCCTGGCGCGTCCTGAACCAGCCCATCCTTCTTCAATAACCGCAGCGCCTGAAGCACGGGAGAACGAGAGACCGAAAGCTGCTCCGCGATTTCATCCTGAGTCAGACGGGTACCGGGTTCCAGCGAGCCTTCACAGATGGCGTCCACGAGTACCTTATAGACTTCTTCGACGTAGTCAGTTCGAGATGGAATCTGAATCAACTTCGATGTCATATGCTTGCATCCCCACTGCGACGGGAAGGGCCGCGCGAACCATCGATAACATCCAACGTCGCGCAACTCGTCCGTCCTTAGTTCCTGGAGCGGTCTACCAATGCGTGCCTGCTAATCCACGGCATCATGGCCCGCAACTGCGCGCCCACGGTTTCAATGGGATGCGCGGCGACGAGACGGCGGCGCGATTGAAGCGTCGGTGCGCCGGCCCGGTTCTCGAGGATGAAGCTCTTCGCGTACTCGCCGGTCTGGATGTCGCGGAGAACCTCCTTCATGGCTTGCCGGGTCGCGTCCGTCACGATTCGCGGGCCGGTCACGTATTCGCCATACTCCGCGTTGTTCGAAATGCCGTAGTTCATGTTCGCAATGCCGCCTTCGTAGATGAGATCCACGATGAGCTTGACTTCATGAAGGCACTCGAAGTACGCCATTTCCGGCGCGTAACCGGCTTCTACCAGCGTCTCGAAACCGGCCTTGATGAGATCGACCAGACCTCCGCACAGGACGGCCTGTTCGCCAAAGAGGTCGGTCTCGGTTTCTTCGAGGAAACTCGTTTCAATGACGCCCGCGCGGCCGCCACCGTTTGCGGCGGCATAGGCGAGTGCGATATCGCGCGCGCTTCCGGACGGGTTTTGCGCGACCGCGATGAGATGCGGCACGCCGCCGCCGGCGACATAGGTGCTGCGTACCGTATGGCCCGGCGCCTTCGGCGCGACCATCATCACATCGAGATCCGCGCGCGGAGCGACCTGGCCATAGTGGATGTTGAACCCGTGGGCGAAGCCGAGGACCGCGCCGTTACGCGCGTTCGGCTCGACTTCGTTACGGTACACGTCGGCGATCTGCTCGTCGGGGAGGAGCATCATGATGATGTCGGCTTCCTTGACGGCGTCGGCGATATTCCGCACCTTCAAGCCCGCTTTCTCGGCTTTTTCCCATGACGGGCCTTTGCGCAGCCCGACGCTGACATCGATGCCGCTGTCCTTCAGGTTCAGCGCGTGAGCGTGCCCCTGCGAGCCGTAGCCGATGACGGCGACACTGCGGCTCTTGAGAAGGGAGAGGTCGGCATCTTTATCGTAGAAGACTTTCATACTCATTCCGGTTGTTTGCAGCAATGGTGCTGAAGCGTGAGGCGTGCCGATAAACCGGCCGCGACACGGTGCAGGCTTAATTCGAAAAGAACGGCTCAGAGGTCGAGAACCAGCGTTTTGCCGGCGGGCCTCGATACGCAGGTCGTCAGGTACTCCCGGCGCTCCTCGTCGCTGAGGATGAAGTCGTTATGCTCGACCTCGCCTTCGAGATACCTGACCTTGCAGGTGGCGCACAGCCCCGCGCAGCATGACGTCGCAATTGCGACGCCTGCTTCGTTGAGGGCGTCGGCGAGCGTGTGTTCCGGCTTGAGCAGAATGACCTGGCCGGTACTCGCGATCGTCACTTCGCATCCGCTGGCGTGTTCGGTATCGCCCGGCGCGCGCTTCGGCTGCTCCGGCGCCTTGAAGTGCTCGAAGTGCACGGAGCCCTTCGGCCAATGACTCGCCGCATCCGCGCAAGCGGCCATGAATCCGCTGGGTCCGCAGTAGTACACATGCGTTCCCGAGGCCGGTTGCGCGAGAAGCTTTCCGAGGTCGAACTGATTGCTCTGCACGCCGTTGTCGAAGTGATAGTGCAGCTTTCCTGCCTGGTGCATGTCGTCGAATTCCTGGCCGAACGCCGCGGCTTCGGGACTGCGCGCGCAGTAATGCATTTCGAAGTCGACGCCACGGCCTTCGAGTTCGTGCGCCATGGCTTTCAGGGGCGTCACGCCGATACCGCCGGCAATGAGAATGACCCTTGTGGCGTCACGCGTGAGCGCGAAGTGATTCCGGGGTGCGCTGATGGTGACGACGTCACCCGCGCAGAGCCCTTCGTGCACGGCGCGTGACCCGCCTCGGCCGTTCTCGTCCTTGAGCACGGCAATGACATAACGGTGGCGTTCCGTTGAAGAATTGCACAGGGAATACTGCCGGATGACGCCGTTCTTCAGGTGGATATCGATGTGCGCGCCGGCGTCGAATGGCGGCAGTTGCTTGCCGGACGGGCTCGTCAACTCGTACGAGTTGATGCCTTTGCCTTCGTAGCGAATCTGCGTGATCCTGACGTCGAGGGTTCCCGTGCCGATATCCTGGACGGCCTCTTCTGCTTCCAGTACGGTTTCCATTTCCTATCCTTGCGAGGCGAACGACGGGCATTCGCCGAAGCTCTGCCGGGCGGACGCGGACACCGACGTGCCCGCGCCACGGTGACTTAGCGTTTGAGCGATTGCTCGAGTTCGTCGAACTTGCCCCGCACGAATTCGGCGCGCTCCTGCCCCTTCATGGAATCGCTCTGGGTCAGGATCTCGACAACCGACTTCAGTACCTTGCGGCGGCGGACCACTTCGTCTTCGACGGTTTCGCCTTCCGCGATTTCGAAGACGTTGCCCGAGCAATAACTGTTGGGCATGCCCGCGAGTTCGCGGAGCCAGTCGGCGAAACCCTGGGCCGACGAGGCCGGATTCGTCCCGCGCACCGCATCTCTTAGCATCTTGCGGAACTGGTAGAGACCAGCGTCGAAGCGCGTCGGATGCTCCAGCGCATGCACGGCGATGGGGCGTTGGCTGATGATGGCTTCGTAGTCGCCCGGCGCGTACTGCGCTTCCTTATAGTTGGCGCGTTCGCGATGGTTCGGCGGAATCGGCGGCATATCTTCGAGCTTGTACTTGCCGAAGCGCTCCGGACGGCGCATCGCAACCTGGCCTTCCAGGAAGTCGATGGTTTCGTAGCCGACCATCTCCTTGTTGCCGATGCCGCGTGTGTCGATGCCGGGGCCCATGACGCGCCAGCCAATCATCTTGCTGTTTTCGTCATCGACCGGCACGGTCCAGCGGATGATGTGGAAACGGCTGAAGAGCTTCTTCTTCGAACCGTCTTCCGAGGTGTAAGCGTGCAGACTGAGGTTCGGCAGCACCTGGTGCTGCACACGCACGAAGAGCTTGTCCTTATCGACACGGCGTGCGCCCGCACAGGCGAGACTGCGGCCGCCTTGCACCGGGACGAAGTTCATGTCGGGCGCGACCTCCATCGATGCGGCGCCGACCTCGTCGAACGTCGTGCCCTGGAAGTTGCCATCGACGACGTTCTTGCCGGCATGCAGCGCGGTCGGATGATAGTTGTCCGCCGCATTGTCCTGGACCTGCAGCCAGTTGCAGTGCTGGAAGTTGCTGTACGGGACGAGTTCGTCGCCTTCCATCACAGTAAAGTCGCTTTCCCACTCGGGGAACGGCGGCTCGTCTTCCGGCGGCCCCATATAGGCGAAGACAAGACCGTTACGCTCGACCGCCTTGTATGCGCCCTGACGAATCGAGCAGGCGAACTTTTCGGCTTCCTTTTCTTCGCCCTTGGGAAACGGGACGTGGAGGCACGTTCCGTCGACATCGAACACCATGCCGTGATAGCAGCACATGATGCCGTGCTCCTGGATCGCCCCGTATTCGAGCGAGGCGCCCCGGTGCACGCAGTGCGCGTGCAGCACGCCGACCCGGCCGCTCTTGTCCCGGAAGGCAACGAGTTCCTCGTTGAGAATTTTCAGGAACCGGGGAGTATCGGTCAGTTCCATCGACATGCAGACCGGGTGCCAGAAGCGGCGCATGAATTCGCCCGTCGGCGTGCCAGGACCTGTTTCGGTGAGTTCGGGGTCGTGATCCGGCACCTTGTTCGTGTAGTACCCGCCATAGGGAATCAGCTTCCTCGCGACTGGCGCCGCCCCCCCCGTGCTCTTTTGCTCGTCCAGCTTGTCCGATTTGACACTCATGTCTTGCCTCCAACGATTGATAGGGACCGATTTTTAGTCTTGATCATTCAGGATACTGATTTCTGTGCTCTGAACTCTGTATCCAAAGATTAAGCGTCTATGGCTCCCTTGTCTCTATGGGTTAACGCCAATCCGCCGCCGTCGGCTTGCCCAAATCAGCCGGGGGCTTCCGGTACAAAAGCTATTCACAGCGTTGCCCCAGAAACTATGAATAACCAAAGCTTCGCAGTTCCTCCCGTCGAACCCGTGCCCTGACCTCTGCCCGCCACCCGGTTTCCTGCCCTGTCCCGCGACCGTAGCCGGGGGCGGGCCGGCATCAAGGGGCGAGGGACCGTGTTGCCCGCACCATCCCTCGCCTCTTTCCTTGACACCGCCCCGCCCCCGGCTCCCTGGGTCGCACGGGCAGGAAACAGGGCGTCAGGCAAAAGCAGAAGCCAACCCCGAGTTCCACCGGGAAGGTTTCCCGCGTAAGCGCCAGGGCCATCCCACAGCCCGTACTTCAACCCTCTAGCTGTGGAGATAATCATGCAACTCACTTCCTCTTTCCGTTACGGTTCCCCGATGCTTCGGGCCGACGCGCCCCTGTCGGACGACCAGATTCTGCGCGTCGCCCCGTCCATCTTCGCGGACGGCAAGCACGCAAGCCGCTCGGAACGCTATACCTACATTCCCACCATCGACGTGCTGCACGGCCTGCGCAACGAAGGTTTCCAGCCGTTCATGATCTGTCAGACCCGCGTGCGCGATCAGAGCAGACGCGAATACACGAAGCACATGCTTCGCCTGCGCCACGCCGACCAGATCAACGGCGACGAAGCCAACGAAATCGTCCTCCTGAACTCGCACGACGGCACCAGCAGTTACCAGATGCTCGCGGGCGTGCTGCGCTTCGTCTGCCAGAACGGCATGGTCGCGGGCGAGAACGTTGCCGATATCCGAGTGCCACACAAGGGCAACATCGTGCAGAACGTCATCAACGGCGCATTCGATGTGCTCGACGGCTTCGACCTGATCCGCGAACAGAAGGACGCCATGCGCGACGTGACGCTCGATCGCGACGAACAGCAGGCGTTCGCCCGCTCCGCGCTCGCCCTGCGCTATGACCCGACCGACGCAGAGGCACCGGCCCCCATCACCGAAAACCAGTTGCTCGCTCCGCGTCGCTTCGAGGATCGCCGCGACGACCTCTGGACGGTCTTTAACCGCGTGCAGGAAAACCTCACCAAAGGCGGACTGCACGGTCGCTCGCGCACCGGTCGCGCCATGTCCACGCGTCCCATCACCGGCATCGACCAGAACGTGAAGCTCAACCGCGCGTTGTGGATGCTCGCTGAGGCCATGCGCCAGATGAAGGCGTAAGTACCAGTGGAGCAGCGGGCATGACTCGCTGCTCCATCACGCCCTTACCCGTCAGGACTCCTCGCCGGGTCTGGTCCTGACAGGTTCTGGCAACACCACGGCCCGGATTTTCTCAATCTTCGGGAGTCAATCATGCAAGCCCAGATCGAAACCACTCAGGTAGAAACCGCCGAAGCGGCCTCCCCGCTCGAAACCCACTTCGGCAACGAGCAGCCCATCGCGACCGTGCCGTATGCCAGCCGGCGACGCTCGCCGCTCAATACGCGCACGAATCCCCTGTCGGGCATTCCGGGACTCGCTGCCAATATCCGTGCGAAGGGATTGCTGCAGAATCTCGTCGTCCACGAGATGAAGGGATCACGTGGCAGGCAACGCAAGTATGGTGTCTGCGCGGGCCAGCGTCGCGAGGCTGCGCTTGACCTGCTGTTCGAACAGAAGCACATCACCGCCGATTATCCGGTGCCCGTGCGGATCGTCAGTGAAGGCGAAGCCCTCGCCATTTCGCTGATAGAAAACAGCGAGCGCGAAGGGCTCGATCCGTTCGACGTGCTGCGCTCCTACCGGCTGCTCGCGGAGGAAGGCCGTAGCGTCGATTACATTGCGGCACTGTTCTCAGCCTCGCCGCTCACGGTCAGACGGCGCATGAAGCTAGCCAGCGTGTCTCCGAAGCTGCTCGCCCTGCTGCGCGAGGACGGCATCACCCTCGACCAGCTGGCCGCGCTCGCCCTGGCCGACGATCACGAAACGCAGGAGCGCGTCTGGTTCGATGCGCCGAACGACTGGCAGCGTGCCCCGCAGTATCTGCGGCAGGCGATCACGCAGGCGGAAATCGACGCGAGCCGCAGCCGTCTGGTGCGCTTTGTCGGACTCGCGGCCTACGAGGGAGCGGGCGGGTATGTCCGGCGTGCCCTCTTCAGCGACACCGACAACGCCGGATTCATTGCTGACGCCGAACTGCTGCAACGGCTCGCCGGCGAAAAGCTCGAAGCCGTGGCGGAAGAAGTGCGCGCAGAGGGCTGGAACTGGACCGAAACGCGCATCGAACGCGACGTGCCCGAACTGAACCGCTACCACCGGCTCGATCCGCTCGACCGTCCCTATACGGAAGACGAGCAGCGGCAAATGGATGCGCTGACCGCCCGGCAGGATGAACTCGCGGAACAGTACGACGCGCTGTCGGAAGATGATGAAAACGCCTACGGGGAAGGCGAAAAGATCGAGGCCGAACTGGACGCTGTCACCGCCGCGATCCAGGTGCTCGAAACGCAGATACAGGCATGGGACGCGCAGCAGATGGCCGAAGCCGGTGCGTTCGTCATGCTCGACCCACAAGGCAACCTGATCATCGAGCGTGGGCTGATCGACGTGACAGTAATGCAGATCGCGATAACGGCGATATCACGGTCGGACAGGCCGTTTCCACGCTCGCCGAGGCAAGCCGGAAGCCCAAACCGGTTCACAGCGCGAAGCTCTGCCAGCGCCTGAGCGCCCATCGCACCGCGGCCCTCCATGCGGAACTGATCGCACAGCCATCTGTTGCCCTCGCCGCGCTGCTGTACCGGCTCGTACCGGTGGCTTTCCCCGAGCGATACGGGCACGCCAGCGAAGACTATCTGGAACTCAACGCCACCAGCAACCACGATGCACTGCTCAAGGCCGCTGACGACCTGTCCGCGAGCACGGCGTGGAGCATCATCGACACGCAGCGCCAGCAGTGGCTCGCGGCCCTGCCCGCGCGACTGGCCGACCTGCTGCCATGGCTGACCGACCAGGCCCCCGGTACGACGCTGCCCGACCTGCTCGCCTTCTGCACTGGCACCCTGCTCGACGGTGTGACCGGCACGGAAGGCCCGCACGCCATCAATGCCCTGAGCAATGCGCTGCAACTCGACATGACGCGTTACTGGACGCCGACGCGCGCCTCGTATTTTGATCACGTCAGCAAGGCACGTATCGTGGAAATTGCCATGCAGGCCGTTTCCCCAAAGATTGCCCTTGATCTCAGCAGGATGAAAAAGGGCGATGCCGCCGCCTCGGCGGAACTGCGACTCGCAAAATCAGCATGGCTCCCGGAAGTGCTCACCGATCGGGAGTTGCCGGTCATACGCGCCTACAGTGTTGTGAGTGGCCCGGACGAGGACGACGAAGGCGAAGTGGAAAACCCGCCCGCAGCCAGCACAAAAGAAAACAGCGCTCAGGAAACTGACGCTGCAAGCGAGCCTGCAACAGCGAACAGAAGCCGCCCGGCGTGGCCCTTTCCGACCGCCGCCAGCGTGGAGAATGTCGAAACCGTACAGCACACGGCATAACGCCCCGCTCCCTGCCCGCGTTCGCGCGGGTAGGGAGTACCGTTCATCGGGCATGTTCGCCTACCCAGAATGCAGCAGCGATCAGCATCACGCACAGACTGGCCACCACCACCAGCAGGCGGACCAGCGTGCGAGTCAGGCGCCGCTCGGTCACTTCAAAGCCCGCCTGCGCACGTTTCGCAGCCTCCGCTACCGCCTGCTCAAACAGGCCCACCGCGTCGTCCATGCGCCTGCGCTGCTCCCGCGCTGCCACCGCCGCCGTACCGACAAGCCGGTTCCCGGCAATTCCCGCGACCCGATTTGCCATCCGGTCCGCAAGCGCGACGAGCGACGCTTCGTTGAGTGTCGCCAGCGCGGCCTGATACCTCGCCTCGTGTTCCCGGATCATGTCCTCAGCCAACTGGATCGTCGCCTTGCAGCGCGCCAGCGCGTCACGGTGCCGGTGCATCAGGGCATCGGTCGCCTCCCCGGCCTCCCGGCGTACGGCCCCGAAACTGTCGCCCCCGGCTTTGCGGATACAGTCCGGCATCGCTTCGTAAAGTCGTGTGTAGTATTCGAGTGCCGCGAGTACTGACCATAACGCATCGTTGTCCCGCAGCTTCAGCGCACCAGAAATCCGCCGCAGACGCAGGAGACTGGCATCGTCAGGCAATTCACCCGTGACATCGAGAAACAGACGGGCGAGCGCATCCGGCGGCTTCGCCCACCTGTTACGCATTCGCCGTCACCTTCTCGAACATGGCATCACATAATGCCCGCCAGCGCAGCAGTTCCGCCCGCTCGCCAATATGCATCGTTTCCGCCGCTTCACTGATCGACAGACGCTGACTGCGAAGCTCGTCGGCGACACGATCCGCCAGATCGGGAAAATCCAGCGAATGGCCCCGCGCTTCGATGGCTTTACGGAGCTGGGATACCTGATAGAGCGAGAACTGCTCCGGTGCACCAAAATATCCATTGCGCACAACGTGCGTGATCGCGTCAGGAAATGTCCGCCTGAAGGCATTCAGCAGTTCGAGACTGTCGCGCTGCCGGTTGATCACCCACAACACAACCAGTTCGCGCTGCAACTCACGTAACGTTCCAGCCAGCGTCGCGCCGAACTGCGCGACTCCCGTCTGACTGCGCGCGGCCGTATTGACCACGATGACTGCGTCGCGATTCTCGTCGCAGAAATTGACCAGGCCAATCCATCCGTTTGCATCGTCCAGGCTATAGGCAATACAACGCATCCTGTCCTGGACCGCTTTCATCACATCCGGATTGGACGTATCGGTTTCGACGAGCGCGGCGTGGATTTCACGCCGTTGCAGATAGTCGGCCAGGGCAAGCGCGACAAAGCTCTTTCCTACACCGCCCTTGCTGCCGCCAACCAGATAGATAGGGTAAGTCGTCGTGTCCATCTGAATCCTCTATAGGTTCTCGGTGTCGGGCTCAATCTCGAATGAGAACGCATCCCGCATCACCATGGTTCCCGGCCTGTGGCCGGCCCTTTCCCCATCCTGCTTCGGATTCGCGCGGGTGTTGTCTGCGCGTGGCGCGTCGTCCTGACTGATTTTTACTGAGCGACGTAATGGCCCGGCATTGCTGTGCCTGACGTTGCTGGCTGCCTGCCGTGGCGGTCGGTTCCTTTTAGGGGGATATAACGCGTACCTGACTGAACCTACGCTGAACTCGACGCCCTTTCCCTTCGCATGTTCAACGATGTCTTCCAGCGTATAACCCTTCTTTCTGACGGCACCGATCAACGCCCGCATCTCTTTCATTGCATCGGTAATCGGAATGCGCTGCTCGGCCTCCGGCTTGACTGGAAGTGACTCGAGAGAATGGATCAGTTCATCCCACTGTGCCCGCGTATAGCTCTTCGCAACCGGCATGACTCACTCCAGATCACTCCCGCCATGTCATCCTGCTCACGTGGAAACGACCCGTCAATACCCCATTCCTGAGCGAAGCAGCTTCATCGGAACAGTACGGAATCCGGCAGATCGAGCCGGAATAGAAGAAATATTTTTGGGCTATCGTGCATGAGCAACGATCCGGAATGGATGCTCTGCAGAGAGGCAACGAACCGAAGCAGACAGTCACTGCGGCCACACCGACACGGGTCGTATCAGAAATCGCACATCCAGGCCAACCGGATGTGCGTGATGCCCTCACGGAATATCTTTCGCATCCAGCAGACTAACAAGTGGTCGTCCGCACCTCGCTAGAGCGACGGCACCGACTCCAGAAAAATAAAGGTCCGATGGAATAGCTCCCATCTCACGGACTCAGGACATGAAATTGACGAACGGAATCGGCCAGCCTCGCAGACTCGCGACAGTCAGCCGTCCGCCACGACTGAGCTATCGCACAGAATCGTTCCGTACCGCGTGCAGACTCGATCCATTTATCTCGCAGACTATGTGGCATCGCTCGCAAACACCTGGACCCTACGGCGCAGACCTATTCGGCTGACCTCACCGAAAGCGTTTACACAAGGACATCAGAAAAGATATAAAAACAAGGGATCGCAGGATAGGCTAGCGCCGGTTTCCGACACCATGCAGGGCAGATCGAGCATGCAGTTCAGGCCACCGAGGTAACCAGCATCCAGCGTCGGCAGCTATCAGATTTGTGTGTACCATCCACACGATCCAGCACGCGATAATGTGAGCAGACATCACACGGCCTCTGCCAAATTTCCTGCATGCCTTCAACGGCTGCGGGAACGTCTCCAAGCATTGCCAATTGAAAAACGACCCGGTCGCGCATGCGCGCCGAGTCGCCAAACCACGCATTGGCCGACGAAACACCGGTACACGTTGTGTATGGAGCACCATTATTCCGGCAAAAATCAGCATTCGTCTCGAGTCCGGCGCAAGGAGACACCGGAACAGTGAGCACCTTCTCCTGCCAAGCGCAGGCATTGGTGCCGACGAGCAATGTGTGCAAGGTCGGCCCGGCTTTTTATCACTTGAGTACCTCAATGTCCGGAAGCTTCCAGGTCTTGTCGAAAAACACCTTCTTGGGTCCGTAAAAGCGCATCATCACTTCGAACCGACCGCCGGGGGTGGTGGGCACCCAAGGACTCCTTACCCACCGGAGCCTTAGAACCCTTAACAAAATGAACAAAGGGGCTGGTAAGAAGCGCTCATGATGAAGCAGCCGGCTGAGGGTGGTAGCCGAGGTCGGCAAGCCGCTTGAGCAGGCGTTGGATGGTTTTTCCGGTGTCG
>NZ_JAAGPQ010000013.1:0-120381 GCF_017104985.1 Paraburkholderia sp. Ac-20342
TCGCGCCGGCCCCGCTTGCTGCGTCGTTGCCCCGCGCGGGCGCCACCTCGACGCCGGCGCCCGTCAATGCCACGCCGGGCCAGGTCGTGGCGGGCGGCAAGGTGCCCGACGAAGCCACGCACGCGGCCGTGCTCGCGCGTCTGCGCGAGACCTACGGCGCGGCCAACGTGGTCGATCAGATCGAAGTGGGCGACGTCGCCACGCCGCCGAACTGGTCGGCCAACGTGCAGAAGCTGCTCAGCCCGCAACTCAAGCAGATCCACAAAGGACAGCTGAAGATCGACGGCACGCAGATCGACGTGCGCGGCGAGGTCGGCAACGAGGTCATGCGCCAGCAGATCGCGAGCGACATGGCCACCGCGCTCAATCCGACTTACACGATCCGCAACGGACTGCACGTGAGCGCTTCCGAGCAGGGCCTGCTCGACCAGACGCTCGCGAACCGCACGATCGAGTTCGAAACGGGCAGCGCGACGCTCACGCCGCAAGGCCGCGCGATTCTCGACCAGATGGCGGCCGTGCTTGCGAAGCTGAATACGCGCACGGTGGACATCATCGGGCACACGGACAACGCCGGCAATCGCACGTCGAACATTGCGTTGAGCCAGGCGCGCGCCGATGCGGTGAAGGGCTATCTCGTGACGAAGGGCATTTCGCCGCAACAGGTGACGACGACGGGCGTGGGCCCTGACCAGCCGATCGCGTCGAACGATACGAGCGACGGACGCGCGCGCAACCGGCGCATCGAGTTCCGCGTGGGGCTGTGAGCACGGTCCGCGCGGGAGCGGGCGCCTTATCGGCCTGTTGCGCGCGGTTTGCGTGACTTGCGTGGTTTGCTCGGCGTGGGCACGCCGAGCGCAAGCGATACCGAGGCCGCACGTCTCATCGATAAACGCGCCTAGCCCGCATCATCCGTCTTCACGCCCAGCATCTCGCGAATATGCGCGAGCGTGCCGTCGTCCTTCACCACCATCGAAAGCCATTGGTGCAGCGGCATTTCCGCCCACTCGGCGGCTTTGTCCGCGAGATAGGCAGCGGGGCTGTGCGGCTCGGTCTCGCGAAAGAAAACGGCGACCGCGCGCAATTGCGCAACGGCCTCGGCGCGGCTCTGGATGCCCGCGTGCGTGCGGACTGGCATTCGAATCGGGTTCGCCATGGTGTCCTCGACCGGCAAAGGTGTCCTGAAGCTCGGCTCCGCGCGCTCGTTCGCCGCGGATACGCCGGCGGGCGGCACGGCCTGCCCTTGTTCCTGTTCTTGCTGCTGCTCGGCCTCGTGCGGATTCACGCCCACGTCGCGCGCAAACCGCTCCGCGAGTCGATAAACGCTCTCGCAAGCGTCGCGCGCCTGGCGGAAACTGGGCGCGGCATCCCCGGCGCGCGAGTCGAGCGCCTGGTCGAGCCCCGCGAGCACGCCCTCGAAGGCCTTCAGTTGCGCGAGCAGCGTGCGATAGAACGCGGCCGGCGTGGCACGCTTCGAGGCGTCGATCTGCTCCACCGACGGCTTGCCGCGCGCGATGTCGTCCGCGTGATCGGGATCGCGCTTGACCGCCTGCGCGACGTGCATCGCGACATCCCAGTCGAGCGCGCTGAACGCGACGCCCGATTGCGTCAGCGGCACCGAGCGCAGCAACTCCGCCGAGCGGCCCGCCAGCCATGCGACGTTGCCGAGGCGATACTCGGTGTCGTCGCCTTCGGGCAGCGGATGCACCTGCTCCCAATACCGTTCGACGAGTCCGGTCAGCAGCGTGTAGCCCTGCGCGAGTCCCGGCACGCCGTCCTGAATCGCCAGCGCCTCGGTCAGCCACACGGCGAGGCGCAGGTCCTTCGTCTGCGTGCCCAGCAGGGCCGTGCAACGCTCGACGACGAAGGGCCAGTCGGCTTCCTTGATGTCGGTGATCCATTCGCCCTGATCGAGCGAGGCGTCGTCGAAACGGCGCGCATGCTGGATCGCATCGAAGTCCGACGAAAACAGCAGATCGTCGCCGCATGGCGACGCTTCGTTGATGGGCGCGAGCAGCGCGGTCATATCCGTCATGTCATTCCACCGTGTACTCGAACTCGCCAGCCTCGTCCGCGCGCACGCTCACGCGCGCGAGCGACGTGCCCTGCGCGATACGCTCCAGGATCTGCTGCGCGAGTTCCGGCAGGAGCGTGCCGTTCAGAATGTGGTCGACGTTGCGCGCGCCCGAGTCGACCTCGGTGCAACGCGCGAGCACGGCGTCGACGAGCGACTCGTCCCATTCGAACGTGGCGCCGTGGTTCGCTTCGATACGGCGGCGAATGCGCTCCAGCTTCAGCTCGATGATCTCCGCCAGCACGTCGTCGGAAATCGGGTAATACGGCACGACCTTCATGCGGCCGAGGAAGGCCGGCTTGAAGGTCTTGTACAACTGCGGGCGCAACAGCTCGGCAAGCGCCTGCGCATCCGGCAGTTCTTCGGCGGACTTGTTCAGGCACGCCTGCATGACGGCGGTCGAACCCACGTTCGACGTGAGGATGATGAGCGTATTGCGGAAGTCGATCGCGCGGCCTTCGGCGTCGTCCATCGTGCCTTTGTCGAAGACCTGGAAGAACATTTCCAGCACGTCGGGATGGGCCTTTTCCACTTCGTCGAGCAGCACGACCGAATACGGATTGCGGCGCACGGCCTCGGTCAGCACACCGCCCTCGCCATAACCGACGTAGCCGGGCGGCGAGCCTTTCAGACCCGACACGCTATGCGCTTCCTGATACTCGCTCATGTTGATCGTGACGAGCTTGCGCTCGCCGCCGTAGAGAATGTCGGCAAGCGCGAGCGCCGTCTCGGTCTTGCCCACGCCGGACGGCCCCACGAACATGAAGACGCCGCGCGGCTTGTTCGGGTCTTCGAGATTCGCGCCCGCCGTGCGCACACGCTGCGCAATCGCTTCGAGCGCATGGTCCTGCCCGATGACGCGCGCGGCCAGCAGCGAATCGAGCTTCAGAACGGTATCGATCTCGTCTTTCACCATGCGGCCGAGCGGAATGCCGGTCCAGGACGCGACGATTTCGGCCACCACGTGCGCATCGACCTGCAACGGGACCATCGGCGCCTCGGACTGCAAGGCGTGCAGGCGCTCGATCAGCGGCGGCAGCGCCTCGCGCGCCGCATCGGCTGCCTGCATTCGTTCGGATGACGTATTGTCCTCGCGCGCCGCGTCGATCTGGCCGCGCAGTTCCGTGATCCGCGCCACGAGTTCGCGCTCCTCGACATGGCGCACCTCGTTGTCGGCCAGTTCGCGGGCGGCGGCATCGCGCTGCTCACGCAGCGCGGCGAGCCGCTCATCGTGCGCGGCGCCGTGCACGGTCTCCCGTTCGAGCGAGGCGATCTCCGCCTCGATGCGCTCGATGTGCTTCTTACCGTCGTCGATCGCGCCCGGCGTCGCGCCCTGCGCGAGCGCCACCTTGGCGCAGGCGGTATCGAGCACGCTCACGGCCTTGTCGGGCAATTGCCGCGCGCTGATGTAGCGATGCGACAGCCGCACGGCCTCGGTAATCGCCTCGTCGAGAATGCGCACGTGGAAGTGGCGCTCCATGAGATTCACCATGCCGCGCAGCATGGCGGCCGCGAGCGTTTCGTCGGGCTCCTCGATCTTCACCACCTGGAAGCGCCGCGCGAGCGCCGCGTCTTTCTCGAAGTAGCGCTTGTATTCGCTCCATGTCGTCGCGGCAATCGTGCGCAACTCGCCGCGCGCGAGCGCGGGCTTGAGCAGGTTCGCCGCGTCGTTCTGGCCCGCCTGGCCGCCCGCGCCGATGATCGTGTGCGCCTCGTCGATGAACAGCACGATCGGCTGCGGGCTTTTCTTCACTTCGTCGATCACGCTCTTCAGGCGGTTCTCGAACTCGCCCTTCACGCTCGCGCCGGCCTGCAGCAGCCCCATGTCCAGCACGCGCAACGCCACGCCGCGCAGCGGCTCCGGCACGTCGCCCGCGGCGATGCGCAGCGCGAGCCCTTCCACGACCGCCGTCTTGCCGACACCCGGCTCGCCGGTCAGGATCGGATTGTTCTGCCGGCGGCGCATCAGGATGTCGATCGCCTGGCGAATCTCCGCTTCGCGGCCGATCACGGGGTCGACATGGCCGTCGCGCGCGCGCTGGGTCAGGTCGGTCGTATACGTGTCGAGCGCGGGCGTTTTCGACGGCGCGCCGGGTGCATCGTGCGCGACGGGCCCGGCGCCGGCATCGGCCTCGCTCGCGGACTCGCGCGGCGCGGCCTCGACCGATCCTTGCGTGACCTCGTCGAAGCGATGCTTGAGTTCCGCGACGGGCACGTCCGCGAAACGCGCCGACATGCGCTGCGCGAACTGCGCGAGATCAGGTGCGCTCAACAACGCGAGCAGCAGATGGCCGGAACGGATGCGCCCGATCTGCGAGTCGAGCGAGGCGATCAGCCAGGCCTGCTCGAACAGTGCAATCAGATGCGGCGAGAAGACCGGCGTACGTGTATTGCCGGTCTTGAACCGCTGCAATTCGCGTTCGAGATCCGCGCGCAACGCATGCGCGTCGACACGCGCCGTGCGCAGCACGCACGCGAGATCGCTCGCGGGCTCTTCGAGCAGCGCGAGCAGCAGATGCTCCAGATCGACTTCATAGTGCCCGCGCGACAGACACACGCTCGCGGCGCGCTCCGCGGCGAGCCGGCATGTCGTGTTCAGCTTGGCGATCAGGGTTTTAAGGGGCGTGCTCATGATGTGCGGTCCGGCCTCGGGGCTCTTGTGTTCAATGGATGACGTGCAGTTCGTAGCGTGCGTCGCGGCGATCGCGGTCGGCTTCGTGCGTGCAAAGAAAGGCGTCCCAGCCGAGCCGCGCGCCGGCGCCGAGATGGCTAGGCCCCACGTCTTCGCGGCGCAGCACGAGCAGCACCTCGTATTCGAGCGTCACGCGCGCGAGCAGCGTGAGCATGCGTTCGAGCGCGACCGCGTGTTCGGCGCCCGGCAGGAAGGCCTCGTAATCGGCCTTCGACAGCGGCCCGATGACGAGACGCGCGCGCATGTCGCGTTGCCAAACGCGCTGGCCCGCGAGCGCCGTAGCGCCGAGCATCGCGTTGCGCTGGCCGAGCATGGACAGCTGGTCGGGCGGCACGTCGTACCACTTGCCGACGAACTGCTCGACGCGCACGGGCACGCCGAAATAGTCGGAGAGCGTATGACGCAGATACGCGGCGGAAACCGGCTGATGACGCGCGGCCACGGCATGGCCCGCTATCGCCTCGTCGAACAGCGCGCCCGTGCCGTCCTGCAGACTCGCGCGCGGCCCGTCGCTGGCGACGCCCGCCAGCGCGAGCAGGAGCGGCAGGTAGCGCTCGTCGCGGTCGAGTTCGTAATGGAACGGCAGGCGGTATTTCTTCCACGCCGAATAGAACAGCGCCGTGGCGCGATTCGAGAACACGTCGAAGAATTCGCGCGCGGCGCGGTCGCGCCGCAATTGCTCGCGCGCGACGATCTGCTCGGTATAGTGCAGCGGCAGCGCGCCTTGACCGCCGAGCAGTCCGAAGAACGCGGGCGTGAGATCCACGCGTTCGAGTTCGCCGGCATCGAGCGCGTCCGCCCGCTCGCGCGCGTCGGCCAGCGGCGCGCCGGCCGCGTCGTACGACACGGCGTCCGCGATTTCGCTGGGCGGAAACGCGAGCGACAGCGTGTTGCGAAAGCCGATGCGCTGAGGGAGCACGTCGCGCTGCCGTGCGTCGCTGTTCTCGACGAACCAGCGTTCGAGCAGGCGCACCGCCTGGAAAAACGCAAAGCGGTGCGGCTCGTCGAGCAGGCGCCCGATTACGCCAGAATCGATTCGCCGCTGCGGGGACTGCATCGCATGATCTCCTCGCCGGTGCGTCGCGACACGACGACCAGTTGTACGAAGCTGTTGATATGCACGTAAAGCCCGAAGAATACGTCGATCACGCGCACGAACGTTCCGAGGCTCGTGCCGACGAAGTGGTCTTCGTCGACGGTGAGCCGTATCTCAAGGCCGCGCACGAAGGTCGCGAACGGCTTGCCGGGCAGCCATTGCACCGCCGCGCGCTGCTCGACGTCGACGATGCCGTCGATATGCCGCGCCGACACCGCCGTGCGGCGCAGGTCGTAGAGCGCGAGCATTTCCTTGAGCGTGGTGGCGCCCTGGCTCGCGAGCGAGACGTGGTTCAGCGCGAGATGCGAAATGAGCCGCCAGTGCGCAGCCTGGCGGCGCTCGAAACGCACGCACGGCGTCGGACGCATCAGCAGCGAGATGCTGCTCGTGATCGTGCCGCCTTCCAGAAACAGGTCGCCCCCTTCGATCCCGGTCGCGAGGCTCGTGGGCAGATCTCGGTTGGTACAGGTCAGTTCGAGGCTCAATGTTTCGTTCTGCTGCTCGGCCATGTCGAAGTCGATATCGACAATCGAAATTTCGGTTTCGTAGCCCGGGCTCTTTTGCGCGACCCACTCGTCGCGCCGCGCAAACCAGTAGTGGCCGGCGCGCATCGTCTCGCCATGACGCAGCGAATAAAACGGCCGGAACTCGATGACCGATTCCTCGTGCGCGCGCTGCCGCACCAGCTGCACGGAGTCGATCGAATAGACTTCGTAGGCGAATGCGCGCCGCCCCTCTGCCACGACCGGATACGATGCCGCCTGATGATCGAGGCGGATCGGCTCGCCGTGCTGCTTGAAGAGGTTCACCACGGGCGTGCAGAAGAGCCGCAGATGATGCGCCGCGAGCGTGTCCAGCAGCCGCGCGACGTGCGAGTCGCCGCGCACTTCCTTGAGCACGATGTGAAGCGTGAGCCGCTGACAGCGGCCCGCCGCCGCGGTCATCGCGGCGAGGTCGAAGTCGACGAAATCGAACTTGTCGGGAAACGCGAAATACTCGATGAGGAGCCGATAGGCCGGATGCGATTTCGCCGGATAGTCGATCAGCGCGTCGGCCTCGTCGAAACCGACTTGCGCGAACGGCAGCGCGGAAAGCTCGCGCCAGCGGCCGTTGCGTTCGGGTTCCGCGTAGGCGGCGATCGCATGCACGAACAGGCAGTCGCCGAGCGCCGCGATGAACGACTGCTCGCCATGCAGGTAAGTGCGCAGCGCACCGCTCTTCCACGCGGAAAGATCGAATTGCGGCGAAGTGGATTCGAACGTGATCGACAACACGCCCGTCGCGTTCGGCGGCAGAACGGTCGCGCTCGGCGCAGTTGCCGCCGGCACGTAACGCGCCTCGGAAATGCGGATCGGCGCGAGCGTCACGTCGTAGGCGGTGCGAAAGCGGCATTGCACGCCGCGGATCGGCCGCGACTTGAGTTCCGTGCCGCGCTCGATCACCGCCGGCTCGGTGAGGTTGCCGAACGAGCCCGCGACGCCGAGCTGTGCGATCGAGCACGCCGGAAACGGACGCAGATAATGCGGGTACAGAACTTCGAGCAGCGCCTCGGTGAACTCGGGATAATCGTCGTCGAGACGCTTGTTGATGCGAGCGCCGAGCAGCGCGAACGATTCGATCATCCGTTCGACGTGCGGGTCCTCGCAGTGCTCCCCCGTCATCGCAAGGCGGGCCGCGATCTTCGGATAGCGCTGTGCGAATTCGCGCGAATAACGCCGCAGGAACGACAGTTCGCGTTCGTAATACGGCAACAGCTCTTCCATCTATGACTCTCCCGCCCCCGAAACTTCCCCGAAACTTCCTTTACGTCCTGTTATCTCGCGCGATGCGGCCCATGGCCGCCGGCGTCAGGACTTCGCGCGTGCGCGCGTGACCGAATACTGCAGCGTCGAAGGCTGCAGCAGCGCGTCGAAATTCACCGGCTCCTGCGCCGGATGCACCACCAGCATCGCCTGAATCCCGAAGTACAGCGCGTTGGTCGAGCGCTCATTCAGTTCGAGCGTCACCGACACGCGTTGCAGGCGCGGTTCGTGCCGCTCGATCGCCTGCTGGATCGACTTGCAGATGAAGGCCCGATCGTAATGGCTCGCGAGGCTCAGCCCCGCGAAGTCGTTCAGCCCGTAAGTCAGGATCGAACGGCGGCACTCGGGCAACATCGCGAGGTCGGACTCCGTGAACACGATGCGCGAGTTCAGGATCGACTCCAGATCGCGCGCAACGGTCCCCTTGAGTTCTTCGATCGACAACTGCCGCACCGCCGCCGGTGCCGGCGAGTGCGGATCATCGTCGAAGAGCTTGTCGAGCAAACCTGGCTCGAAACGCTTCATCGGTTCAAGTGATATCAGTCAGCAATAGGGCGCAGGCACAAACGCAGGCAGGCGGCCCGCGCCAATGCGCACCGCCCTCGCCTGCCTTGTGTTACGCCGGCTTGCGTCAGACCGCGTAGGTCTTGTCGTTCTTCGTGAGGCTCCATGCGCCCTGCGCATTGCCGCCCTGGTTGCCGCCGATCTTCTGCTGCGTGTACTTCCACTGCACGGCCGCATACTTGAGCGAGAACTGCTCCGTGGGCAGCCCTTCGCCGATGACTTCCGGCGTGATGCTGGAGATGATCACGTACTTGAGCTTGATTTCGAGGTACTTGATGCGGTTGCCCTCGCCGTCCGAGCGCATGAAGTCGATCGTCACTTCGTCGAAGGTCGTGCCGCCCGACGCGTGCTGATAAATCAGCGGGCTGACCACGTCGATGTCCTTCGTGAAGCGCATGTCGGAGTGCTCGCAACGCTCGGCGGTGTGGCCGCCCGCCGTCGAGGCCGTTGCCGAACGCGGTTGCAGGATCGAGTGACTCCACGAATCGATCTCGATCCAGCCTGCGTGGTCCTTATCCTGCGACTCGCCCTTGATCGCGGGATTTCCGAATTTTAGATAGATATCCTTCATAATTCCTCGACTCCCCAGAAAGGTGGTTTGCGGTAGTTTTTACGTGCCCCGGGCTTGATGCCCCGGGTCACGTGTCGGAGTGAGCCGCCGGACGACGGTCCACTCATCCCGGTTCAGCCCGTTCGCGCCATTACGAATTGGCCGGTTTCGGTAGATCCGCCACGAGCCGCAGCGAAATCGACAGCTCGTCGAGCTGGAAATGCGGCCGCAGGAAAGCGACCGACCGGTACGAGCCCGGCTTGCCCGGAATCTCGCTGACCTGAATCGATGCCTCGCGCAACGGAAACTGCGCCTTCTGCTCCTGCGAGGCGTTGTCGTCGAGCAGGACATACTGCGAAATCCAGCGATTCAGGAATACTTCGACGTTTTGCGCGGACGCGAAGCTGCCGATCTTGTCGCGCATCATCGCCTTCAGATAGTGCGCAACGCGCGACACCGAGAAGATGTACTGCAACTGCGCGGACAGCACGGCATTCGCGTTCGCGTTGTCGGTACTGTATTTCTTCGGCTTCTGCACCGATTGCGCGGCAAAGAACGCCGCGTAGTCCGAGTTCTTGCAATGGACGAGCGGAATGAAGCCGAGGTCGCTCAGTTCCTTTTCGCGCCGGTCGGTGATGGCGATTTCGGTCGGGCATTTCAGCGCGATTTCGCCGTCGTCGGTCTTGAACGTATGCGTCGGCAGGTCTTCGACGAGACCGCCGCCTTCCACGCCGCGAATCGCCGCGCACCAGCCGAAGTCGTCGAACGCCGCCGTCAGGCGTGCCGCGAAGGCCCATGCCGCGTTACACCAGAGGTATTTGGCGTGATCGGTGCCGTCGACGTCTTCGACGAAATTGAAGCCTTCCGCCGTCGCGCCGTCTTTCGGATTGAACGGCAGGCGGCCGAGAAAGCGCGGCAACGTGAGGCCCACGTAGCGCGAATCCTCCGCGTCGCGGAACGACTTCCACTTCGTGTATTCGACGGTGTCGAACACCTTGCCGAGATCGCGCGGCTTGCCAAGGTCGGCGAACGATTCGAGCCCGAGCAGTTCCGGCGAGGCCGACGCGATGAACGGCGCGTGCGCCGCCGCCGCGACGTGCGACATCTGCTCGATGAAATACATGTCTTCCGGCTGGCGCGTCACCTCGTAATCGCCGATCAGGGCACCGAACGGCGCACCGCCGAAGGTGCCGAACTCTTCCTCGTAGATCTTCTTGAAGAGCGCGCTCTGGTCGAATTCGACCGCGGTCTTGAAGTCGCGCACGACGTCGCGCTTCGGCGCATGCAACGCCTTGATCTTAATGGTCGAGCCGGTATTGCTTTCCTTGCACAGATACTCGAGACCGCGCCACGTGCTTTCGAGGCGCTGGAATTCCTGCGCGTGCATCACGGCGCTCAACTGGGTCGAGATCAGGCGGTCGAGTTCGGCCACGCGGGCGTCGATGGTCGCCGAGAGATTGTTCGAGACGACCACGGTGCCGTCCAGCACCTGATGCACGAGTTCGCCGATCAGGTCTTTCGCGCGCGCATGCTCGGACTCGGATTTCGCAACCTTGCTCTTCTCGACGATCTCGTCGAGCAGCGAAGACGTGGCCTGGTTTTCTTCCACGGCGGCGGTGCGAACCGCGCCAGTTTGCTGATTCATGTCGATCTCCCCCGGCGCTTATTGATCGCCGCCGTCGCTGGGTTCTTTGCCCGCATCGCCTGCCGCCTCGTTCGCGCCACCCGCGAGCGCCTGCAACTGCTGCGTGTTGGCGAGCACTTCGCTCAGCAGGTCTTCGAGCTTGTCGTTGCCGGCGAGCTTGTTGCGCAGGTCCGCGAGCTTCGAGCGCGCCTCGAGCAGGCGGCGCAGCGGCTCGATCTGCTCGACGACTTCGTCGGGATTGAAATCGGCCATCGAGCGAAAGCGCAGGTCCACGGCGAACTTGCCGCCCGCTTCGCTGAGCCGGTTCTCGACCTGGAACGCGGCGCGCGGCTCGATGCCTTTCATCACGTCGTCGAAATTATCGCGGTCGATATTGACGAACTTGCGGTCACGCAAACGCGGCTGCTCGACTTCCGACTGCCCCGCGAGATCGCCCATCACGCCGACCACGAACGGCAACTCCTTCACCTCGATCGCATCGCCGAGTTCGACCTCGTAGGTCAGTTGAACGCGCGGCGGCCGCACTTTCTGCAAGCGCTTCTGGATACTTTCTTTCTTTGCCATCGAGGGCTCCCCTGTTCGAGTCGTTCAAGCCTGTTGTCGACCATTCACCGCGAGGCCGTCAGCGCAGCGCGCTGAACGGATCGGCCGCGCCGCTCTTCGCGGCCTTGGCCGCGGGTGCTGCCGGAACGGCTGGGACGGCCGGAGCCGGACCGGCGGGTGCGGACGGCGCGGCCGCCGCTTCGGTCGCCTCGGCGGGCTTCGCCACCGGCTTCTGCACGTGCCGCACGATGCGGCGCTTCCTCGGCGCGGGCTTCTCGGCCGCCTGCTCGGGCGGGAACAGCGAGTCCTCGCCGAGCGTGTCGCGCAACTGCTTCGCGAGCGCCTGCGCATCGGATTTCGCGTCGCCTTGCAGCGAGGCGTCCTGGCGCAGTTCGCCGAGCGATTGGGTGGCGACGCGCAGGCCGGCCACCGCCAGCACGCTCTTCGCGTCGCGGTCGCTCTGGTCGCGCTGCAGCGCTTCCTGCGCGGCGACGATGGCTTGTCCGTAGTGCTGCTGCTGGAACTGGATCTGCGCGATGCGCGACCACGGTTCCTCACGTGTGGGATCGGCTGCGGCGAGCTTCTGGTACTGCGCGATCGCGTGGTCCTGGTCGCCGCCCTTCGCCGCGGCGTCGGCATCGGCCAACGCCTTGTTGAATGCGTCCGGTGAAGCCGCAAGGTTGTTGTCCTGCGTCGCGCAGCCCGCGATCACCCCGCATGCCAACACCACCCCGAAGAGCCCTGTAATGACCCGGTTTATCATTGTGGTTTCACCAACGTGTAGTTTTTAATTCGATGGAAGGGAAATCAGAGCTTTGCTTTAGCTCCAGTGCGCGGGTATAGTACAGGCCAATTTTTGATAATTCAACTTCTGAATGATCGGTGCACACTCTAATTAGTTTCTTTGAAGCCGGGAGTGTGCAGCGGCAAGAAATTGGCACTGGAAATAATTTCTTTTTCAATCAAATGTATTGATGAGCGAGTCGGCAAAGATTGCCGCATGACATAACCGCGTAATTATTGGCGCAACACGGGGTTAAAGGGTTAAACGCTTGGTTATGCGGTCGGCATAATCCAGGTCGCAGTTCACCACTCAAGGGGTCCCGGGCATTCGCGCCCGGCGCAATAAAAATGAATGCGCGCGTTATTCGTTTCGCATCGATTCTTCTCGCCAGCATTCAGCTGGCAGGCTGCGCGGCGGCCGTGCCGGCACTCGGCAGCGCAGCGTCGGCAGCCTTGCAGCTCGCGGGCATCGGCAAGCCCGATGTGCCGGACAGCCAGAAACCGCCGCGCAATCTCGGCATCACCCTGCTGGCGGCCCCCAATCTCAACGCGGCGACCGACAACAAGCCGCTCGCGCTGGTGGTGCGGCTCTACGTGCTGAAGGACCCTACGTCATTCCAACAATCGCCTTTCGATACGTTTACCGACCCGGCGAAGGAAAAGAGCGCGCTGGGTAGCGACCTGCTCGGCGTGCGCGAGGTGACGCTGATCCCGGGGCAGCGATATAACGCCACCGAAAAGGTTTCGCGGGAAGCACAGGCATTCGGGGTTGTCGCGCTATTCCGCGACCCGGCCATGCAGCGCTGGAAATTCGCCTTCGATCCTGCCAAATCCGAGAAATCCGGCATAATGGTCGGCCTGCATAACTGCGCGATGACCGTCACGAACGGCACAGTGATCCCGCCTCAGCAAGGATTACCGTCGCAGCCGCTGAATCTGCTTTCGTCGGTGACTTGCGGGTGAATAACGGGCAAACGGAATATTTAACAATTTCAGTCTCTCAATCGCTGCCGCGAGCGGAATAGGCTGAATCACGCATATAGCCGATTTAACATGAGTTATTCCTCGAAAGTGCTTTGGGGAGAAGGCCTTTTCCTGAGGCCTCAGCACTTCCAGCGGCAGGACGCTTATCACGAAGCGCGCCTGTTCGAATCGATTCAGGCCGTCGCACCGTATAACTGGGGCGTGCGTACGGCACGAATCGATCACGACGCGTTGGGCAGCAACATGCTGCGCCTGAGCGAACTCTCGCTCGTGTTTCCGGACGGCACGCTCTACAGCGCACCGCAGGCCGACGACCTGCCGCCGCCCGTCGCGCTCGACACGCTGCCCGAAGGCATGAACGAATTCACGTTCTACCTGGCGCTGCACCAGTTGCGCGAAACCGGCGCGAACTACGCACCGGACCGCGATGCCGGCTTCGTCGCGCGCTATGTGAGCGAGCAGGCGAGCGTGGCCGATCACTACACCGACGCGGCGCAAGCCGACGTGACGTTCCTGAAGACGAACGTCAAGCTGATCGCGCACAGCGAGCCGCGCGACCAGCTGCTCTCGGTGCCCATCGTGCGCGTGCGGCGCACCGCGACCTCGGGCTTCGAAGTCGACGAGAGCTTCGTGCCGCCGAGTCTCGCCATCGAGGCTTCCCCGCTGCTGCACCAGCGGCTGCGCCGCCTCATCGACGCGCTGCAGGCCAAGGTCAATGCGCTCTATGGCTTTCATCGCGAGCCGACCAAGAACATCATCGAGTTCCGTTCGGGCGACATCGCTTCGTTCTGGCTGCTGCATACGGCAAGCGGCGCGTTCGCCACGCTCGCGCATCTGTATCAGCATGCGACGCTGCATCCCGAGCGGCTCTTTCACGAACTGCTGCGCCTCGCCGGCCAGCTCATGACGTTCTCCAAGGGCTACGCGCTCGCCGACCTGCCCGCGTATCGCCACGACGATCCCGGCCCCGGCTTCGCGCGCCTCGATACGATTCTGCGCGATCTGCTCGAAACGGTTATCTCGACGCAGTACTTCGCGATCGCGCTCGAAGAAGTGCGCCCCTCGTTCCATATCGGCCGCCTGGACTCGGGCAAGATCGACGACAAGACCACGTTCTATCTCGCCGTGTCGGCCGACATGCCCGCGGTCGATCTCGTCGAGGCCGTACCGGCACGCTTCAAGGTCGGCGCCCCCGACGACGTCGACAAACTCGTGCTCTCGGCCATGCCGGGCGTGCGGCTCGTCTACACCCCACAGGTTCCGCCCGCCATTCCGGTGCGGCCCGGCGCGTGCTATTTCGCGCTGGAAGCACGCAGCGCGCTCTTCGAGCGCATGGTGCAGTCGCAATCGGCCATGGTTTATGCGCCTTCGGGCATTAACGATCTCAAACTCGAACTGATCGCGGTGACGTCATGAGCAACGCCCCTTCTCTTTTCGGCAGCGCGGCGCCGGCCGTGAATCACCCTGCTCCTCACGCCGAGCCGGCTTACCAGGTGCGCTCGCTGCTCGATTTGCTGTACGACGGCTTCTTCATGCTGTTCCTGCTGAAGAACGGCCGTGAACCGGGTGACGCTCCCGAATTCGGCGCGCGCGTGCAGCAGTTTCTCGGCGACTTCGAGCGCGGCGCGAAGAAGCTGAACGTCGCGGCCGAAGACGTGTACGCGGCAAAGTTTGCGTTCTGTGCCGCCCTCGATGAATCGGTGCTTGCGTCGTCGTTCCGCATTCGTACCGAATGGGAACGGCGTCCGTTGCAGCTTGCGCTGTTCGGCGAGCAGCTCGCGGGCGAGAAGTTCTTCCAGTATCTCGAGGAGTGCCGCGCGCAAGGCGCACCGCGGCTACAGTCGCTCGAGGTTTTTCATATGTGCCTGCTGCTCGGCTTCCAGGGCAAGTACATTCTGGAAGGACCGGAAAAGCTGGCCTATCTCACGGCACGACTCGGCGACGAGATCGCTCACATCAAGGGCAAGCGCGCGCCTTTCGCGCCGCATTGGCCGCTGCCCGATCAGGTCGCGCACCGCCTCAAGCGCGAAGTGCCGCTCTGGTCGATCGGCACCGTATTCGCACTGGCGGGCCTGCTTGCCTGGCTCGGCCTCAGCACCTGGCTGCGCGATAACACGGTGCATATGCTCGCCCCGTATACGCAGCTCATCAAGCTCGGGCCGCAGTCGGCCAATCTGACGATCTCGCTGCCTTGAATGCATGCCTGCATGCAGGCATGCGGCCGGGGCGGATCAGCTCTGGTTGCACATGCAACGCATGATTGCGGCGGCGGCGTTTCATATTCCGACGATCGCCGCGCCGCTCCATTTCATTTCTTTGGTCTTGCAGACTAGATAGTCCGCCGCAGCACAACAGGCTTTCCACCCATTGTCTGTTTCGTCATCCACGCTGCCAGCGCGGAATCCAGATAGTCCGCATGGCCGGGAAACCAGCCAAACAGGTGCATACCCAGATCACGCACGACCTCGGCGTTGGCCTGCCCCGCCGCAACGGCCGCCTTGACCTCGCCCACCGATTTCAAAACGGCCGCATGCTCTTCGATATGGCAATCGCGCGGCGGAAAATTCGTCGTGCGCATCCATTCGTCTTCCTGCTCGAAATGACTGACGGCGTGCTTCTCGAAGTCCTCGATCGCGGCGAGCGCCGTGGTATCGGTACAGGTCACGAGCCGTAGCGCGACCGCATAGAATTCCTCGTGCACATCGTCCATCGGTGTGAAGCCCAGCAGCCGTGCATCCGACCAGACCATGCTGGTATCACTCTGCCGCACCGGTACTTCGATGTCTGCCGTTGCGGATGCGTGCGTCAAATCTTTTGTGTTCATCAATTTCTCTCAAAGCAACGCCATCGACACTAGAACAAAAATGAAGGCGATAGAAAACACCCTCACAGACTCGTCAAACGCGCTTCTATAGCCACTCGCCTATATGAGGCGAGTCAGACTGACGCACGCGGCAACCGCCGCGAAACTCGCGCCCGTGATCAACGCAACCACGCCTGCATGATGAGGCTCGATCAGCAATATAAACGCTGTCAGCACGGCACCGAACGTTTGTCCGAGCACGCGCGCCACGCTAATCATGCCGCTGGCATTGCCGGTGCGTCCCGGCGGCGCAAGGGCGAGAAGCGACCGGTTATTCGGCGGCTGGAACAGCCCGAAGCCGATCCCGCACACCGCCATGCGCCAACCGATATCGAACGAAGCGGGATGTGCGGGCAATAGCGCGAGCAGCGACAGGCCTGTTGCAAGAATAGCCAGCCCGACGCCGCCGAGCGCCCCCGCATTGATGCGATTCGACAATGAACCGGCCAGAGGTGCGATACAAAGGACCGCAATCGGCCACGGCGTAATGAGCGCGCCGGTTTCCATCGCACTGCGTCCGAGCGCATCCTGCAGCATGAACGGCAGCGATACGAACGCGAGCATTTGCGCGGTGAACGAACAGACGGATGTCAGGACGGCCAGCAGAAATGCCGGTTTAAGCAGCAGGTCGACCGGCAGGAGCGGCTTGGCTCGATGCCGCTCGCGACGCACCAGCAACCACGCACAGATTGCAGCCGCGGATAGCTGGATGACGATGCTTGCGTTGATACCGTTGCTGTGGCCCATCCGGTCGACGCCGATCACGAGCAGCCCGAACATCGCCGCATTCAGCAGTGCGCTGAAATAATCATAGGATGCTTTCGAGACCTGCGGACGCGGCAGCGCCTTGAATCCGACGAAGAACGTGACAATGCCGAGCGGCACGTTGATCGCAAACAGCCACGGCCATGTAGCAATGGAGAGGATCGCCGCCGCGATGGTCGGCCCGGCGGCGGTCGAAATGGACACGACCGATGCATGAATACTGACGCCGCGCCCGAGCAGCCGCGATGGATAAATCATTTTGATGATGGCGGTGTTGACGCTGCCAATGCCGGCGGCGCCTAGCCCCTGCAAGACACGCGAAATAATCAGCATGTCGAGCGATTGCGACATCGCGCACATCAGCGATGCGAACGTGAAGAGTACGAGCCCGGCTATGTAGATGCGCGCATAGCCGACCCGATCACCCAGTGACGACAGCGGCAACAACGTCATGATGATCGAAAGCTGGTAAGCATTGACGATCCACACCGAATCCGACGGGCTGATATTCAATGTCTTGGTGATGGTGGGCAACGCTATGTTGGCAATCACGCTATCGAGCATACTGAGCGCAGTCGCAAGCGATATTGCCAGTACACCGAATATCAGCTTGCTGCCGCTCAGCCCGTCTTCCTTCGTTGCCAAACCGCCCTGCTCTATTGCGATCTGTTGCATGATGATATTTTGACGCGATCCAAAACAGCAACGCCGGGGATTCCCCCAGCGTTGCCTGATGACCGATTAAATGCTGAAGCTTTCGAGGCTCGCCGGATGGAAGAGATCCTTCGCTTCCAGCAGGCGGCTCGACAGCCCTTCCGCGTGATGCTGCGCGAGGAACCGGTTGAGCGTATGTTCGTTCGCGGCGAAACCATACGGCCAGAAATCCTCGCCCATCAATTCGCGCGCGGCGCGAAGCTGGGTATCGACAAACGGCAGCGTCACCTTCGTCGCAGACGTATCGGTCAGACGGTGCAGCGCGATCGCTTTCGATTTCTCGAAGGCTTTCATCACCGACATCGGCAGCCACGGATGCTGCTCAACGAGCGTGCGCCGGATGCCGAGCGTGTGCATGATCGGGAACAGCTTCGTTTTGCGATACCACGCCGCGGCTTCCGCCTGCGGATCATCGAACAGGTACTTCACGTTCGGAGAACCGCGATCGAAACACGACGGTGCGCGCGGGCCGATCAGCGCATCGATTTCGCCGGCTTCGAGCATGCCGGAAATCGTTTTGCCTTCGGGTGCGTTCACCAGTTCCACATCCTTGGGCAGATTCAGGCTGATCTTTTCGACGCGCGTCGGGTCTTCATAACCGCCGCGTACCCACGTGACGTCCGACGCCTTGATGCCGTACTCCTCTTCGAGGAACAGGCGCACCCACACGTTTGCCGTCAACTGGTATTCCGGCACGCCGATGCGCTTGCCCTTCAGATCTTCCGGCTTGCGAATGCCCGCGTTCGCGTTCACATACACCGACGTATGGCGAAACGCGCGCGACGGAAATACCGGAATGGCAACGTAAGCCGACGTACCCGCGGCCGTCTTGACCGAATAGCTGCTCAACGACAGTTCGCAGATGTCGTAGTCCGCATGACGCAGCGCGCGAAAGAAGATTTCTTCCGGTTCCTGCAACATGAACGTCGGATCGACGCCCTCGATCTGCACTTCACCATCGACCAGGGGGCGCATACGGTCGTAGGGACCGACCGCAACTGAAAGCTGCAACTTGCTCACACCGTCTCCTTTATGGACTGAAGAAAATTAATAGAACTGATCGAAATGCACCTGCCCAAACGGCACCTTGCGTGCCAGCAGCATTTTCTGGATCGCCTGCCCCATCGCAGGCGGACCCGCAAAATAGATTTCCATCTCGCGCAGGCCGTCACCGAACATCGACTCGGCCAGCTCATGCACAAAGCCGGTATGGCCGTCCCACTGCTCGCCGCCCGCATCCGAAACGGCCGCGTCGAAATGAAGGTGCTTGCCGAAATTTTCGAGTACTTCGAGCATGTCGCGTCCGCACACGTCGCGTGGCGTACGGCCGCCGTACAGGAAGTGCAGTTTGACGCCCTGCATGTCCGGGTCTGCCGCAACGCCGCGCGCGATGGAAATCATCGGGGCAAGGCCCGAACCGCCCGCAAGACACAGAATGTCGCGCTTCACGTCCCGGCGCAGATAGGCCATGCCGTAGGGACCGTCGATCTCGATCTGTTCGCCCTTCGCCAGCATGTCGAACAGCGCGTTGCTGCCCTGGCCGTTCGGTACGCGGCGCACCTGAAAATCGAGCACCTTGGCATTCGGGCCTTGCACGATGTTGCTCATCGAATAGGCCCGCTGCCCGTTGACGCCGGGTAGCGTGAGCAATGCGTATTGCCCCGGCTCGAAGCGCATCTCGTCCGCAAGCTCGAAACGGAATTCGCCGATATCGTGCGTGACCGGACGGCACGACGTGAACGTGCCCGTGACGCGTTTCGGTTGATGAATAGGCGCGTAGTGCTGACTCGGGCGCATCTTGATCGTGCAATCGCCGCGCGGCATGCTCTGGCAGCCGAGATAACGACGGCGTTCGCGATCCTTCGCGGTCCACCCCGGTGCCTCGGGCCACCGGGCGTCGACGTCGCCTTCGATCAGTTCGAATTTGCAATTGCCGCACGCGCCTACGTTGCACTCGTACGGGAACGCGATGTCATTACGCAGGGCCGCTCGCAACAGCACGTCATCGCTACCGCATTCGAAAGACTGCTCCGTGCCCGCGAGTGTGATGCGATGTTTATGGTTATTCACAAGTGTCTCTTCCATGTCCTGATGGGCTATCTCAAGGGTGATAGCCGAGAGTTGCGGAAATGCCTTCGGCGGCGGCGATCAAATGCGGCACCGCCGCGCGCAGCGCCTTCTTCGTGAGACGTTGTACGGGGCCGCCGAAGCCGATCGCCGCAACGACATGGCCCGTCGTGTCACGCACGGGCGCGGCAATACCGCGCATGCCTACTTCAGACTCCTCATCATCGATCGCATAACCCTCTCGACGCACGTCCTCGAGCGTTTTCAGAAACACCTGCGTATCCGTGTTCGTCTTGGGCGTGCGCGCAACGAGTCCTTGCTTGAGCGCGCGCGAAACGACGTCCGGCGTGCTGGAGGCGAGCAGTACATGCCCTTCCGCGGTATAGCAGGCGGGTTTGCGCACGCCGATATACGAGCGCATGCGGATTGCCTGTTCGCTTTCGAGGTTGAACATGTAAACGACGCTCGTGTCGTCGAGAATCGCGAGTTGTACGGTTTCGTCCGTCTGTTTGCGCAACACGTGCAGGAACGGCAGCGCCTGTTTCGTTACGTCGAAGCGTCGGCGCACGAGCGCGCCGAGCGTGAACAACTGGACGCCGAGCCGATAACGGCCGTTATCCGGGTTCTGTTCCAGCAATCCCTCGGCAAGCAGCGCAGCGCACAGACGATGCACCGTGCTCTTTGCGACACCCATGCGCTTCGACAATGCGCTGATGCCCAGTTCAGGCTCCTCTTCCGAAAAGATCTTGAGTAGCCGCAATGCCGCCGTTACCGACGACAGCCTGCGCGGGCCATCCTGTTCCACCTCTGCTTCTTCTATTCCCGTTTCATTGTTCCGCATGATCTTCGCGTCCAATTTATCAATCCTCGTTCAATTTAGCGCCCCCTGGTCACGGAACGCAATCTTCTATTTATAGCCACGACCACGCATGTTCCGGTGCCCGCCTCTCTCGACACATGCGGACTAACCCCAAGTCTCTTTCGTTTACCTTGACTTTCTCATCTGTTCAAAGGGAAACTTCAATCGTTCCATTATAACATACATAGTTCCACATATAAGAACCATTTTTTGTGTTGCAGCGAAGGGAGCACCACTTGCGCCGGAGATCGAAACTGAGGTAGTCCACCCGAGCGCCGCAAAGATCAAATCAAGGAGACAGGCAGTGAAAGGCATCAGGATGATGGGCGCGGCGCTGGCCATGTGTTTCATGCTGGGCCCGGCCGCGGCAGTGGCTGCGGGCTTGCAGACCGTTCATGTGGGCATTGCGGATGCAAGCAGTGATGTCGTGTTCTTCATTGCCGACAAGAAAGGCTATTTCCGCGCCGAAGGCATCGACGCGAAATTCATTCCGTTCGATTCCGGCGCGAAAATGGTTGCGCCGCTCGGCTCCGGGCAACTGGAAGTCGCGGGCGGTTCGCCGTCCGCGGGGCTCTATAACGCCGTCATGCGCGGCATCGGCATCAAGGTCGTGGCAGACAAGGGATCGACGCCGTCGGGCTACGGTTATCAGCCGTTGCTCGTGCGCACGGATCTCGTTAAGAGCGGTCGTTACAAAACGCTTGCAGACCTGAAAGGCATGAAGATTGCCGGCAGTGCAACCGGCAGCGCTTCTACGTCCACGATGAACGAAGCGCTCAAGAAAGCCGGCCTCAAGCCGAGCGACGTCGAGCGCGTCTATCTGGGCTTTCCGCAGCACGTGATGGCGCTCGAAAACAAGGCCGTTGATGCATCGTTGACAACCGAGCCTTCCGCGACTCAAGCGGTTCGCAGCGGTGCCGCGATCCGCGTGATGGGCGACGACCAGATTTACCTGAATCATCAGCTCGCCGTCCTGCTCTATTCGGACACCTTCATCCATGCGCATCCGGACACGGCAAGAGCATTCATGCGCGCCTATCTGCGCGCCGCGCGCGATTACAACGATGCGCTCAAGGACGGCAGGATCGCCGGCCCGAACGCGGACGAGGTGATTTCGATTCTGACTCAGTACACGTCGATCAAGGATGCCTCGCTCTATCGCGAGATCGTTCCTCAAGGTACGAATCCCGACGGCAAGCTCAACATCGCGAGTCTCGAGAATGATCTGGCGTACTTCAAGAGTCACGGCGACGTGAAGGGCAATGTCACCGTTGCCCAGGTTGTCGATACGTCGTTTGCGGAAGCCGCAGACACAGCGCTGGGCCCGTACCGGCCGCGCGCGAAATAACGGGAGCTTCACGCACGATGCAAGACACCTCCGTGAAAATCCGGCTCAGGAATCTCACGAAATCGTTCGAGACGGCAGGCGGCAAGGTCACGGCGCTCGACAATGTTTCGCTCGATATCCCGACCGGCTGCTTTTTCATGATCGTCGGGCCATCCGGTTGCGGCAAGACGACGCTGCTGCGCATCCTCGCGAATCTCGAAGCGCCGACGAGCGGCACGGTCGAAATCACCTCGCCCGCGCAGAATCGGCCAGGGAATTCGATGGTCTTTCAGGGCGATTCGCTGTTTCCGTGGATGACGGTGTTCAACAATGCGGCTTATGGGCTGGCGCTTCGCGGTGTGCCGAAAGCGCAAATTCGCGAGACGGTCGGCTACTACCTCGATCGCACCGGCCTCACGCGTTTTGCGAAGGCCTACCCTCATCAACTCTCGGGCGGTATGCGACAGCGCGTTTCCATCGTCCGTGCATTCGCGAACGATCCGGACATCCTGTTGATGGATGAGCCATTCTCGGCGCTCGACGAACAGAACAAGCTGCTGCTGCAGGAAGAGTTGCTGCGCATCTGGGACGAAACGCGCAAGACGGTGTTGTTCATCACGCACAGCGTGGACGAAGCGGCGACCTTGGGCGATCGCATCATGATCATGACGGCGCAGCCCGGTTGCGTGAAACGCGTGATCGACGTTCCGTTCCAGCGCCCGCGCTCGGTGCTCGAACTGCGCGCACAGCCGGAATACGGCGAATTTGTCTATTCCATCTGGGGCCAATTGCGCGAGGAAGTCGAGCGCGTGCGTTCCCGCGACCTCGGTGAAAAAGTATGAGTACTTTATTGGGCACCACGCCGTCGAAGAGACGCAAGATAAGCAAAGGGCAACGCGATCGCATGATCAGCATTGCGTCGCCCGTTCTGTTACTGCTGCTATGGCAGGGTGCGGCGCAGACGGGTCTTATCGACGTGCGCTTTTTCCCCGCACCCACGCAGATCTTCAGTACCTTCGGCGCGCTCGTCAAGGACGGCTCGCTATGGGACAACACCTCGGCAACGCTGCTGCGCCTTCTGTGGGGCGGACTGATCGGCGGCATTCCCGCCTTGCTGCTAGGCGTTGCAACCGGTCTGTCGAAACCGTTGCACGCCGTATTCGAACCGCTGATTGCGGCAACCTATCCGGTTCCGAAGAGTGCGATCTTTCCGCTGCTGATGCTGATTTGCGGCCTTGGCGAAGCGTCGAAAATCGCGATGGTCGCGATCGGCGTGTTTTATCCGATGCTCATCAATACGACGACGGGCGTGCTCGAAATCAACAGGATCTATCTGGACGTGGGCCGCAATTTTCGCGCGAATCCATGGCAGGTATTTCGCACTATCGCATTGCCCGGCGCCGTGCCGCACATCATGAGCGGCATCAAGCTTGGTTTTGGTCTGGGCCTGATGCTGATTGCCATTGCCGAAATGATCGGCTCGAAGAGCGGTCTTGGCTACATGATCTGGAATGCATGGGAATTGCTTTCGGTCGAGCAGATGTATGTCGGCCTGATTGTCATTGCGATCCTTGGCTATGGCATTTCCCTGCTGCTGAACGAAATTGAACGCAAGCTGATTCCCTGGAAGTGAACGCGATGAGTCAATACACGCAACAGAAGCACATGCTCGTTGACGCGATCCTGATGCTCGAACGCGCCGAAGTGATCGACTTCAACGGTCACTTCAGCTGGCGCGTGCCAGGCCAGGATCGCATGTTGATCAATTCGGGCGCATCGGTGCGTAGCGCACTGACTGTGGACGATATCGTCACGATCGATTTCGACGGCAACCTGATTGAAGGCGATGCCGTCCCGCCGATGGAGTTTCACATTCACTCGGAAATCTATCGCAAACGCCCCGACGTCCATTCGGTCGTGCATACGCACCCGACCTGGTCCACCCTCTTCAGCATGACCGGCCATGTCGTTCAACCGGTCATCATGCAGGCGTCGGTGCTCGGCGAAATTCAGCAGTTCCCGAAGACGGCTTCGATCAACAAAAAGCCGCTCGGTGAAGAACTCGCGGAATGCCTCGGCGCACATCGCGTCGCCATGCTCAAATCGCACGGCGCGGTCATTGCGGCCGAAGGCATTCTGGAAACGTTCGTGCTCGCGTTCTATCTCGAAGAGAACGCGCATCGTCAGTATCTTGCGCAGCAAATCGGCGAACCGATGGTTCTTTCTCCCGAGCAGGTCGAAACGATCAGCCGCAATCTGTGGAAACCGAACCTGCTGCAAAAAGTGTGGGACTACCACGCCGGCAAGCTCCGCGCGTAACGGAATCCGGCCGTCGAACATGCATCACGAACGCATACCCATCTATGTCATGACCGGCTTTCTCGGCAGCGGCAAGTCGACGCTGCTCGCCCGCTGGATGAAGGAAACGCCGTTTTCGAACGCGGCACTTATCGTCAACGAGATTGGTGAAATCGGCCTCGATCATGCGACGCTGGGATTTGCAGGCGATACCTCGACGCTGCTCGCGGACGCGTGCGTATGTTGCAACGGGCTGCCGGCGCTGAACGAAGCGCTTGAAACGCTATTCTGGGCACGCCTGCATCGCAGCATCCCCCGCTTCGGCATGGTCGTGATCGAAACGACCGGGCTTGCCGATCCGGGTCCGCTGATTGCAGCTCTGAGTCTGAATTCGCTCGTGAAAGAGCGCTACCGCATCGCCGGTACGTTCACGACGATTGCGGCGCATCACGCGGCCAATACGCTCGCACGCTTCGACGAGGCGCGTGCGCAGCTGCAAGGCGCCGACACGGTGATCCTCACTCACACGGATATTGCCGAGCCGCCGGAAATCGACGCTGCGGAATCGCTCATAGGCAACTATTACGCGGGTTCGCACATTCTTCGTTCCGCTAACGGCAATCTCCGGCTACATGAGGCGCTTACGCCGCCTTCGCGGCCTGTGAAGCGCGCCGAACGCATCACCGTTCCGGGTGTGCCTCTTTCGCGCTTGACCCGTACGCACGGGGCGATTACGCGGTTCGTTGCAATGGACGACGTGCCGGATAGCGGCGCGCTGTGTGCACGCCTGCGCGAACTCACCTCGCAGTACGACAAATCGCTTTTGCGCCTGAAGGGCTGTGTGCGCCTGAAAAATGGCCGTTCACCCGTCATCGTGCAATTCGTGCTGGGCGACCGGTTCGCGCAGATTACCGAGGCGACATCAAATATGGCAGGCGTGAAAAGCGGCCTGACCTTGATCGTGAAGAGAAATTAGGAGCTGTGTACTCACGAACGCTCGAACGCAGCATGAAGGTATGCGCCAGGTATTTTTAAACACGCCTGGCGCATCGATTTCATTCGCCATCCGTTTCGATCACGACCACGCCGTCTTCAACGCGCGTCTTGTACGTCTTGAGCGGAATCATGCAGGGCGGCGCGACCACCTCGCCGGTCTTGATATTGAACGAGCCGTTGTGGAAATCGCATTCCACCGTATCGCCATCGATATAGCCCTCCGACAACGAGCCCGGACCATGCGTACAGGTGTCATCCGTGACGAAATATTCGCCCTGGATATTGAATACGGCGAGCGTCAGGCCGTTCTTCTCGACCTTGATCGCTTTACCCTCGGCAACGTCTCCAGCGTGGCAGAGGTGAGCAAATGCGCAAGCGTGACTCATAGGGAATCTCCATCGTTGACATGTTGTGGGTCCGATGATAACTTTGTTCTCAAGTTTTGAACAGCGTTCCTTATAAAGGAACAACAAAACAAGTAGCTTGCTAACCGTACCAAACTGCGTCGCGCAACAACAGCAACCCTGAGGCTCCTACCATGTTGAGAAAAGAACAAAACGATCTCGTCACACAAACCGGCCCCGGCACGCCGATGGGCGAACTGTTCCGCCGTTACTGGCTGCCGGCGCTTCTGTCGGAAGAACTCGAGCAACCTGGCGGCGAACCGGTTCGCCTGCAATTGCTTTCGGAACGGATGCTTGCGTTCCGCGATTCGGCAGGCAAGCTGGGCCTGATCGATGAATTCTGCGCACACCGTGGCGTGTCGCTGTGGTTCGGCCGCAACGAGGAAGGCGGCATTCGCTGCCCGTATCACGGCTGGAAATACGACGTGACCGGTCAGTGCGTCGAGGTACCGTCCGAAGCGCAGGAAAGCGGCTACGCGCAGAGAATCAAACTGAAGTCGTATCCGCTCGTCGAACAGGGCGGCGTCATCTGGGTCTACATGGGACCGGCCGATCAGCAGCCGCCCCTGCCCGCATGGGAATTCTCGACCGTGCCGGCACGCCAGTCGTTCATGAGCAAGCGGATTCAGGAATGCAACTGGTTGCAGGCGCTCGAAGGCGGCATCGATTCGAGCCACGTGTCGTTCCTGCATAGCGGCAGCCTCAACTCCGACCCGCTGTTCAAGGGCTCGAAGGGCAACCAGTACAACCTGAACGACCTGGCTCCGGTGTTCGAGGTGGTCGAGGCGTCGGGCGGTCTCTCAATCGGCGTGCGTCGCAATGCCGAGGACGATCAGTATTACTGGCGTATCACGCCGTGGGTCATGCCTTGCTTCACGATGGTTCCGCCGCGCGGCGATCACCCGATGCACGGCCACTTCTGGGTGCCGATCGACGATCACCACTGCTGGGCATGGAGCTTCGATTACCATCCGACGCGCGCGCTAACGGAAGGCGAAGTGCGGGCGATGAAGGAAGGCAAGGGCATCCACGTGCGCTATGTGCCAGGCAGCAACTACGTTCCCGAGCAGAACAAGACGAACAACTACCTGATGGACCGTGCGGCGCAAAGGGCAGGCACCGCGTACAGCGGCGTCGAAGGCATCGCCATGCAGGATGCCTCGCTGCAGGAAAGCATGGGGCCGATTCAGGATCGCACGAGAGAAAACCTCGTTGGCACCGACAACGGCATCATCATGATGCGCAGCCGGATCATGAAGTCCGCGCGCGCACTCGCCGAGAATGGCACGCTGCCGCCGGGCCGCGATCCGGAGTCGCAGAAGGTTCGCTCGGTCGCGATTCTGCTGAAGCGCGAAACGCCGTTCAGCGAAGGCGCACGCGAAGCGATGGTCGCGGAAGAAGGCAAGAAGCAGCAATCGATCTGAGCCCCTATAGCTCCGCCGCTCAAAGCGCTGTGCTCCGATGGACACAGCGCTTTTTTATTTCCCGTAACACGACGGGCGCCGAGGTCGCGTAAAACCTGGTTGCCCGGCAAATCGTCAGCGTGCTAAAAATAGCAATTAAATAGGAACGAAGTTCCCTTATACGGAACATACATCAACCCTCTGTCCACTTCATGCCATGTCTACCCTTGAAGAATCCGCTGCCGCGCCCGCGGCTCAAAACGTCGCGTTATGGGACATATTCACCGCCTTCGTGCGCATCAGCGTGATGTCGTTCGGCGGCAGCACTGCCGCATGGGCCTATCGAGCCGTCGTGGAGGAGCGCAAATGGATGGATAACGATGCCTTCGTCGCGGGCATGACCCTCTCGCAAGTCATGCCCGGCGCAAACCCGGTCAATGTCTCGCTTTATGTCGGCCAGCGTCTGCGTGGGCCGCTCGGTGCGCTCGTTGGCGCGATCGGCATGATCTTGCCTGCTCTTGTCGTCGTGCTCGTATTGGCGGTGCTCTATACGCGTCTCTCGGGCTATCCGCTCACCCACTTTCTGCTGCTCGGCATTGCCGCTGCCGGCGTTGGCGCGACGTTCTCGATGGGTGCCAAGGTTGCGGTGCGCGTCGAGCGCAAACTGCTCCGCTATGTGTTTGCCATGGTCGCCTTCGTCACCGTCGGCGTGCTGCATTGGCCTACCGTGCCTGTCGTGCTCGTACTCGTCCCGCTCAGTATCATTTGCGCTGCTATGGAAAACTAAATGGCTAACGTCCTGCTAAGAATCGTTCTTCTGTTCGCGCCGCTTTCCGCGTTGTCGTTCGGCGGCGGCCAAACCATCATTGCCGATGTCCAGCATCAAAGTGTGTCGGTCTACCACTGGCTGTCGGGTCAGGAATTCGCGGACCTCTTCGCTATCTCCCGCGTCTCTCCCGGGCCGACCACCCTGATTTCCGCGTTGATCGGCTGGCATCTGGAGGGCTTTACAGGCGCGATCGTGGCGACGCTCGCGATGTATATCCCGTCATCGGTGGTATTCGTGGTCGTCACGCTGTTCTGGCATAAGAGCGAAGGCACGCGTTGGCGTCGCGCCATCGAGCGCGGGCTGGCACCGGTGGCGGTCGGTCTGATTTTCGCCGGGGCCGTGGCCGTGATGGAATCCATGCACGCAACCACGCTCGCGTGGGCAACAACGGCTATTGCAGCCTGCGTCGTCTACTTCACCAAGCTCAATCCGTACATTCTGATGTCGGCCGTAGCGCTAATCTACGTAGCCGTGTTCTACGTGCCGCTCTAATAGAACCGAACAGACGGCGGATAAACTGAAACCCCGGGAGTCGGACATCGATCCGACTCCCGGGGTTTTTTCATTGAACCGACCGGGATTCCTGAACCGCCCAGCTTCCCGGGTTAAGCACCGGGAACGCGCACCAGGAACGCCGCTTCAGAAGCGATGGCGAATACCCGCCGCGAGCAATAACTGGCTGCTTCCGCCCGAAGGCATCATCGAGTTGATGACGGCCGGCGCGTCAGCCGAGGCACGCTGATAGATTGCTTCGACGTAGGTATCGGTACGCTTCGACAGGATGTAATCGGCCTGCAGCGCGCCCTGATTCCAATGTGCGCCCGTACCCTTCGTATACGTGTACATGCCGCTGAGCGACAACGCGGCGCTTGCTTGCCACGTTCCGTTGATCTCGTAGTTGCCGAAGGCGACGGATCGCGCGGCTTGCCCCGTTTCCGTGTCGGTTATGCCGCTATAAATCGAGCGCGTCCAGGATGCTGCCAGCGTGAACGGACCGACCGCCTGGCTGGCACCGATACCGAAAGTGTTTTGTGCCTGTACCGAAGCATCGAACGTACTGCGATTCGTGCCCGGCAACGTTACCGCATCGTAAGCGCCGCTTTCCGTGTTGCCCCGCCCGTTCGCATGCAGCCAGGCCGCACCGGCGTTGAAATCGCCGCTGCCATAATTCGCGCCGATGCTGTAGGCGCGATTGTCGGCAAAGCGCCCCGCCGCATTGGAGAACGCATACATCCCGCCGAAACTCAGTCCGCCAAACGATGAGCTGGCGTATTTGATCGAGTTGCGCGCGAGCCATGAATTATTCGCGTTGTCGTTGTCGAATGGATGCGCGAACGCCGTACCGCCATTGCCGCCCGTCAGCGTGAACGGGGCAAGGTAGTCGTGGATGGAATCGTATTGATGCCCGAGCGTCAGCGTGCCATATCCGTCGTTCTCGAGGCCCACGTAATACGGATGGTCGTTCTGATCGGCACCGGTCGTGACGCTGAAACCACGTTCGAGACGAAAGATGGCCCGATTACCGCCGCCCAGGTCTTCAGAACCCTGCAGGCCCCAAAAACTGCCGTCGATCAGACCCGATGCCAGCTTGAATTGATGCCCGCCATCGACATGGTTCAGCCAAACGGCGCTAGCATCGATTTCACCGTACAGCGTCACGCTGCTTTGAGCCAATGCGTTCGAGCCGGCCGCGGCAAGTGCCGCCATCAGGCCAAGGCGGGCGATGCTTTGGGGACGATATTTATTGTGTCGTTCTGCCATCGTGCTTACACCTCCACTTCGTCGAAACGCCGCCATTTGTAGACGAGGGTCGAGGCCAGCCAGATAAACGCGCACAATCCGATGATCGCGTAGCCGACCATCCCGAAGTTGTCGCCGATCGCGCCGATTTCATCCCAGAACGCGCCGCTCAGATGCAGCTTGTCGGCGATCAGCCCGAGTGCTTCTACTCCGCCAACGCCGATTGCGACAACCGCCGATACCAACGTAATCGTCATGTTGTAGTAGAGCTTGCGGATCGGCTTCATGAACGCCCAGCCGTACGCGCCCAGCATCAGGATGCTGTCCGTCGCATCGATAAGCGACATGCCTGCCGTGAACAGCGCCGGGAACACCATGATCGACCAGATAGGCACGCCATGTGATGCCTGGGTTGCCGAAACACTGAGCAAGCCGATTTCGGATGCCGTATCGAAGCCGAGCCCGAAGAGCACGCCGAGCGGGTACATATGCCAGCCGCGCGTAATCAGCCGGAACATCGGTTTGAAAATGCGCGCGAGCAGGCCGCGATTGGCGAGCAGCAGATTGAGATCTTCTTCATCGTAACGCTCGCCCCGGCGCACGCGCATAAAGGTAGCGACCACGGATTTCAGCACGATGAGATTGATCGCGGCGATCACGAACAGGAAGACGGCCGACACCAGCGTGCCGATCACGCCGCCAATTTCATGAAATGCCTCGAAGCGGTGTTGCAGCGTCATGGCCGTCGCCGCAATCGCTGCGGTTGCGGCGATCACGATAGTCGAATGACCCAGCGAGAACATGAAACCCACCGTCACCGGCCGCTGCCCTTCCTGCATGAGCTTGCGCGTCGAATTGTCGATAGCGGCGATATGGTCGGCGTCGACCGCGTGACGCAGCCCGAAGCTGTAGGCGAGAAAGGCCGTGCCGAGCAGCACCGGCTGGCCGTGAAACGCAATGAATGCCCACGCCCATGCGCCGAGATTGAATACCGCGAGAAGCGCATACATCGCGGCAATACGGCCTCGAATATTCGGGCCGGCATCGTTGAACAGGAATTTCAGAAATCGAATCATTCACGTCTCCACCGAAAGATCGCCATGCGCGGATCGCACATCGCTCATACTTTTCTAAAGAATCCTCATACTCCCGATCACATCCAGTCGTTCCTTATAAAAGAACATCGAATCTTTATCTGGAACGCTTTGCGAGAATAATGCGGGCTATGCTATGGTGGTGTCAAGACGCAATTGGCGCGAAATGGATAGCCGACATGCAACGCATCACGATTACGATTGACGATTTCCTGCTCGCGATGCTCGACGACACGATGAAGCGGCACGCCTACAACAGCCGCTCGGAAGCGCTGCGCGACATCCTGCGTGCCCATCGTTCAAAGGAGTTGTTGGCTGACGCCCACGTGCAATGTATCGGCACGTTGACGATCGTGTTCGAGCATGGCGTACGCGAACTCGCGCAGCGCCTGTCGGATGCGTATCACGAACGGCACGCGCTGATCGTCAGCAGCAATCGCATCTATCTCGACCACGACAATTGCCTGGAAACGATCGTGCTACGCGGTGAAGTGGGTACGATTCAGCAATTCGCATGGTCGCTTGCGTCGCAGCGTGGCGTGCGCAACAGCAACCTGCATCTGATGCCGCTGATGGGAGAGAGTGCGCCGTCACACGAGCATCTGCACGTGTGACGGCGTGGGTTGCTTTAGCCGTTAGTCGTGCTTGTGCGGGTGGCCGTGCGAGTGGTCATGCGCGTGATCCCCATGGTGGTGATGCCCGTGATCAGCGCCGTGGCTATGATCATGATCGTGATGATGGTGATGACCGTGTGCGTGTGCATGATCGTGATGTTGATGCTTGCCGGCGGTTACAGGGTGGTGGTGACGATGTACGGTGCCATCCTCGTGCGCATGCCATTCGGACGCATCGGATTTACCGTGCAGGCTCGGGTCTTCGCTGAACACCAGCGATTTGACCGTGACGGGAACGGTGCGTGACGGCATGCGGATGCGGCCCAGATCGACGTAATCGAGCCCTCGCAGCGAAACGCCATCGATCACGAACAGGTCGTTTCCGTCCAGTGCTTCGCGCAGCAAGTTGCCGAGCGAATTGGCAATGTCGCCATCGGCGATAACGTAGAGCGGCTTGCCGGCAGCGATGGTCGACGGATTTGCGTCGATCAGCCCGCGCGCGAGTGCCGACAGCCGCGAATATTCCGGCGGCCCCGCCCAGCGCACCACGATTGCCACGTCGCGTTCCCCCTCTTTCAGGTCGTAGCGCTGGAAGCTCTTGCGCAGCGACTCGACGATCGCCGCCGGGTCGATCACTTCGGGCATGCGCTCTTCGATCGGCACGACCGGCATATTCTTGCGCGGCAGCAGATTGCGCGGATTCGAAATGAAAGTCGTGTTGCCGCTCAGCTGGATGCTGTATTCGGACGCGCCGAGAACCGTCGCGCGAATGCACTCGATGGCCGGCAGCAGCGTCCACGGCACTTCATTGGCAAGCAGGCGCCGACGCACGGCGGAACCGAAAAGTTTCCCGAGATCGAGGAAGTCCCGTGTTTCGCGCTCGTAGACATATTCGCCGACACCACCCGAGAAGATCAGACCATCCAGCTTGTCCAAATCGGCAATCGGATCGGTCAGGAACAGTGAATTCAGATCTTCCGCGGTGAAGCGCTCGCTCAGCACACGCATAAGCGTCTGCGCCATCCAGTCGGCAACCTGCGCAAGTTGCTCGCGCGTCGTCTGCGTGCCGATTTCCCAGGCAAATCCGGCCGCCCGCGCATGTTCCTTGCCTGCCGGATCGAGACGCGTGATGCGCCCTTGCTGGTCCGTCACGATCAATCGTCCGCCGAGATGAACCGCGGCCGTGCCGATCACGTTGCCGGAATCGACCAGACCCAGCTTGGTCGTGCCGCCGCCGATGTCGACATTGAGCACGCGCTTTTTGTGCTCGTGAGAATACCTGGCCGCGCCCGAACCATACACGGCCAGCATGGCTTCCATGTGGTGCCCGGCAGCCGCGCAGACGAATTCGCCGCCCTGTTCCGCGAGCATATCCGCAATGCCTTCGCTGTTCTCGCGACGCAGCGCTTCACCGGTGAGGATCACGGCACCGGTATCGATATCGTCCGGACCGAGATTGGCTTCCTTGTAGGCCGCGGCCGCGATGCGTTCGAGCGCCTGCGTATCCATCTGCGTTTCGCTCAGATACGGCGTGAGCGAAATCGGGCTCTGATAAATCGGTTCGCGCCCCACGATGATGTAACGGCTCGAGAGTTCTTCAGCAATGCGCCGCATATGAATACGCGAGAACACGAGTTGCGTGCCCGACGAACCGATATCGATACCGACGCTATTGAGCACGACGTTATCAAGCAGCCACATGGCCTCCTGATTCGTTTCGGACTCGGCGAAATCGTGGTCGTGATCATGATCGGCATCGTCACCGTGCTCGTGGTTAGGGTCGTAACCGTACAGGTGATCGTCAAGCGAATGAACGTTTGCATCGTTCGGCATGGGGCGTCTCCGGTTTGTAGGGCATTTGTACAGCGATCATACCGTAGCTTATGGAACGGTAGTAGCTGAAAATGGAACGACTCTCCGCATAAAAGAATTGTTCCCCTTTAAATACCGGCATCGCTTATTGGCTGCGCGGCAAAAAACGCGGCGCAGCAATCAATAGAACCGCCCACACTAGGGCTAACCCGATCCCCTTACATCTTGACAAAAATCAAGCAGACGCGCCCAATACGGCAACTGCACCTTCATATAGAAACGGTGTTCTATATAAAGGAACAACGGAAATGAAGTTATCTAAGGAGACAGTTGGTGGAGCTTCAACTTGATGTCACCAATACGCCGCCCCGGTTCTGGAAGCGGTTCGACTCGAAATGGCTGGTGATCGGCAGCGCAATCTTCATCGTCGCGGTGCTGGCGTTGATTCCCCTTTGTTTCCTGTTATGGCAGAGCTTCATGACGCCGCAGGGAGCGGATACGTCATCGGTATTTACCCTCGACAATTACCGGATTGCATTCGGTAGCGCGGACTCCTGGTCGGCTTTCGCAAATTCGGTGGAATTCGCCATTGGTGCCGCACTCGTTTCGTTCGTTGTCGGCTCGGGTCTTGCCTGGATCAACGAGCGTACCAATACGCCCTTGCGGCGTTTTTTTTCGATCGTGACGATCGTTCCGCTCATCAATCCGGCGATTCTCTTCACGATTGCCTGGATTCTGCTTGCCAGCCCGAAGATCGGCGTGCTGAACGTTGCGCTGATGCACTGGCTCGGCCTTTCGCATCCACCGCTCAATATCTACAGTATGGGCGGGATGATCTGGATCGACGGCTTGCAATACTCGCCCATGGCGTTCCTGCTGATGTCGGCAGCGTTTCGCGGCATGGACCCGTCGCTGGAAGAATCCGCCATCATGAGCGGCGCAAGCCTGTTCAGGACGACGTTCAGCATCACGTTTCGCCTCGCAGTGCCGGCCATCGTTTCGACGGTGCTGATCCTGTTCGTGCGCGCGGTCGAATCGTTCGAAGTGCCTGCGCTGATCGGCCTGCCGGTAAAAATTCAGGTACTCACGTCGTCGATTTACGAAGCACTGCAGCAATATCCGACACCGACCGGGCTGGCCTCTTCCTATTCCACCATCCTGCTGCTCATCACGTCGGTCGGCATCTTCGTCCAGAGCCGCCTGTTGGCCAAGGGCGGCAAATTCACGACGGTCACCGGCAAAGCGTTCCGCGCACGCACCATCGACCTTGGCGCATGGCGCTATCTCACCGCGGCAATCTTCGTGCTGTATGCGCTTGTGATCGTGGTGCTGCCTCTGCTCGTTCTGCTATGGTCGTCGTTCCAGAAGTTCTATGCGCCGCCGTCGATGGAAGCGCTGCGCCACCTGACGCTCGACTCGTACCGCTACATATTCAGCTATCCGGAACTTAAGGAAGCCGTCGGCAACAGCCTGATTCTCGGGTTTTCCTGCGCAACGGGCGTGATGCTGCTTTCCGCAATCGTGTGCTGGATCGTGATCAAAACGAAGATTCGGGGCCGCTGGCTGCTCGATAACCTCGCATCGCTGCCGATGGTGTTTCCGGGCCTCGTATTGGGCCTGGCATTCATGATCTTCTTCCTGAACGTCAACGTCGGCATCTACGGCACGTTGTGGATTCTCCTGATCGCATACATCACGCGATTCATGCCGTACGGCATGCGTTATACGCAGACCTCGATGGTTCAGTTGTCGAAGGAACTGGAAGAATCGGCGGAGATGTGCGGTTCCGGCTGGGGCACGACGTTCTTTCGTATCGTTTTGCCGCTGCTCAAACCGGGTCTGATGGGCGGCTGGATTTATGTGTTCATCGTATCGATCCGCGAATTGTCCGCTTCGATCCTGCTGTACAGCCCCGGTAGCGAAACGATTTCCGTCGTGGTGTGGGAACTGTGGCAAAACGGGCAATACGTCGAACTGTCGGCGTTAAGCGTGATGTTCGCGATTGGCTTGCTCGCGCTGGTATCGCTCGCGCAGTGGGTGGGCAGCAAATTCGGCGTGAAATCGGTCTGAACCCGCCATAACAGAAACTATTGAGACGACAATGCTAAACATTCAGAATCTGAACATGGCGTATTTCGACAGTCACGGCGTGAAAGTCGCGGGCATTGAAAACGTGAGTTTCGAGGTGCCTGAAGGCAAGCTGTTCACGTTGCTCGGCCCGAGCGGCTGCGGTAAGTCCACGACCCTGCGCTCGATTGCGGGCCTCGAAAAACCCGATGGCGGAAAAATCACGGCGAGCGGCGTAACCGTCTTCGACGCGGATCGCAAGACCTTCGTGCCGCCCAATAAACGTCAGTTCGGCATGGTGTTTCAGTCGTACGCGATCTGGCCGCACATGACCGTTTTCAAGAATTGCAGCTTTCCGCTTGAAGTCGGCACGAAGAAATTCACGAAACAGCAGATTGCCGACAAGGTCATGCGCGCACTCACCGCGGTCGGCCTCGATCATGCTGCCGATCGCGATGCAACGAAGATGTCCGGCGGCCAGCAGCAACGTCTGGCCCTCGCCCGTGCAATCGTGATGGAGCCGAAACTGCTGCTGCTCGACGAGCCGCTGTCGAATCTCGACGCGAAGCTGCGCGACAAGATGCGTTTCGAGCTGAAGCGTCTGCAGCGCGAGCTGAACGTCACGACGATCTACGTGACGCACGACCAGGAAGAAGCGCTCGCGATGTCGCACGAAATCGCGATCATGAAGGACGGCCACATCGTTCAGAAGGCGCGGCCTCGCGATATCTACGAACAGCCGGCCAACCGGTTCGTGGCGGATTTCATCGGCACGACGACCTTTGTCGATGGCACGGTCCGGGACACGGACGGTCAGAATCTGACCGTTCATTCGAGCATCGGCCCGATCACGGTGGCTCACGGCGACGGCATGAATGCCGGTGCAAAAGCCGTCGTGTCGTTGCGCCCGGAGAACCTGGAAATCTTCGATAACAAGCCGACGCTCGAACACGGCAACGTGTTCGAAGGCACCGTCTATTCCAAAGTATTCCTTGGCGAAACGCTTGATTTGCAGATCAAGGTCGGTGAACAGATTTTGCTCGCGCGTGCGCATCCGTCGCATCGCCAGCCGGTCGGCTCGAAGATCTGGGTCACCATTGATCCAGCCCGCTGTGTCGCGCTGAACCCGCAGTAAATTCGCTGTACCAACAAGGAGGCACTATGTCTGAAGCAAACATCGACACAAACACGATGTATGAGGAAGATCAGCGCGCTGAGGAATCGCATCACAGCACCGCTGGCAATGTGAAGAATCGCATTTTCGTGCGCGGTATCGAAGGGGCGTACAGCCTGAGCACGGAACTGGAGCGTCTGCGTTCGGTTCCGCGCGTGCGCAAAGGCAAGGAAGTCAAGTTCAGCAAGGGACCGCAAACCTTCAGCCGCCACTACGTGCAGCCGAAGAACGGAATCACGCAAACGTTCCACCTTCATATCGAGGAGTACTCGCCGGGCGGTCACTCGCAGAAGCACGGCCACGTGAACGAAGCGGCGTTCTACATTCTCGACGGCATCGGCTACGAAGTACACGACGGCATCCGCTACGACTGGGAAGCCGGCGACATCGCGATCGTCCACAACAACTGCGTGCACCAGCACTTCAACCGCAGCCTGGACAAGCCCGCGCGTGCGCTCGTCATCAAGACGAAGCCGATGTTCATGTTCATGAACATGCTGTTCCAGAAGACCGTCGAACCTCGCCCTGACGAGCCGTCGCCGACCGGCGTTGGTTTCGTCGCGCGCATGGAAGAAACTGATTTCAATCATCCGGAAGGAGGCTACTGATCATGGCATGGACCGAATCGGGAAACTGGCTGGCAGGCAAGGAAAATAGCGCGCTTTACAAGGGCCTTCTGGAAAACGCCGAACAGGCTCCGGAGCGCAACGCCAAGCGCGCAAAGATCGTGCGGCCGGAAAACATGCCGTGGGAAATGTCGCGTCAAGGCCTGCTCAAGCACCTGCTGAACGAAGGCATGAACACGCGCATGGAGACGGTCGACGCGTACATGCAGATCATTCCGCCGGGCAGCAAGTCGGGCAAACACCGTCACCTGGCCGAAGAGTGCCTGTACGTGCTCGAAGGTCGCGGCTATGACCTGCACCAGGACTACGATGTCGAAATCGTCGATCAGTACGCGTGGAAGCCGGTCGGCGAACTCAAGCGCTTCGAGTGGGAAGCCGGCGACGTGATCTATATTCCGCCCGGCACCGCGCATCAGCATTTCAACGCGGACCCGGAGCGCCCCGTACGCCTGATCTCCGCGATCAACCGCATTTTCTGGAAGTGCGGCCTCAACGATCTCCAACAGCTCGAAGACGCGCCGGAATACGACCCGAGCGTGACGCTCACGGCCGAGAAGATTCGCGAGTACCTGAAGAATACGGCGACCGTCTAAGGCGTACCCGGATCGGTTAGCTTGCAGGTCTGCGAGCTAACTTGTTGTATACGCAACCCGCATTGAATGGAGAAGTAAATGAGCAAGAACGCAGTCGTTTCCGAGGACATGGCGAAGAAATTCGCTTCCGAAAAGGAAACCGCGTATACGCGCTGGGTTGCCCAGCAAGGCCTGGACATTATCGACGGTCATTACATCCAGGACCTGCGTACGGTCGATCTGAAGGATTGGGCGCGTCGCGGCGGCAAGGGCGTCTACATCAACCACGAAGCGTCGCGCACGTCGAACGACTGCTACGTCTGCGAAATTCCGCCGGGCAAATCGCTTGCGCCGCAGCGTCAGTTGTTCGAAGAAATGATCTACGTTCTGAGTGGCCGGGGATCGACTACCGTTCGCAACGAAGCCGGCGCGGAAGTCACGTTCGAATGGCAAGCCGGGGCCCTCTTCGCGATCCCGCTGAACTGCTGGCACACGCACTACAATACGTCCGGCAAGGACGCCGCGCGTTTCGTCGCGGTCACGAACGGTCCGCCTACGATCAACGCGCTCGAAGACATCGATTTCATCTTCGGCACGGCGTACGATTTCAAGAACCGTTTCAATGGCGAGCCCGATTACTTCGCCAACGGCGGCGAACAGAAAGGCCTGCTGATGGACACGAATTTCGTCGCCGATGCGGTGAACCTGCCGCTGATCAGCGCCGCCGAACGTGGTGCCGGCGGCGGTCACATCCGCTTCAGCATGGCACGCGGCTCGCAGAACAGCCACATTTCGCAATTCCCGACCTCGACGTACAAGAAAGCGCACTCGCATGGTCCCGGCGCGCACGTCATCATCATGAGCGGTTCGGGTTACTCGATGATGTGGCGCGAAGGCGAAGAGCCGAAGCGTTACGACTGGCAAACCGGTTCGCTCATCACGCCGTCCAACGGCGAGTTCCACCAGCACTTCAACACGAACCCGAATCCGTCGCGTTACCTCGCGCTCAAGCACGAAGTCGTATCGCAGCGCAATTCGCAAGGCGTGCCGAAGGCCTGGATTTCGCGTCGCATCGGCGGTTGCCAGATCGACTATGCGGACGAAAACCCGGTCATCCGTTCGACGTTCTCGTCGGAACTGGAAAAGATCGGCCTCTCGATGCAGATGGATGGCGCATACACGAAGGAACTGGAAACGCTGCCGCCGCTCGCGGTTTGAATTCCTGCCGCTGAACCGCTAATCCGGTACGGCTAAAGGTGTGGGGTACATCAGGCCGATGTGCCCCTGCCGAAAATAAACACATCGGAGACTCTCGATGAAGAGTAATTTCCGCCTCGCAGCCATTGCTGGGCTTCTGGGTGCCGCGCTGACGTTCATGGGTTCCAGTCCCGCTTTCGCAGCCGGTTATGTATCGAGCGAATCCGTCGCGCAATACAACGGCGCGGATCGCATGCAAAAGTTGATCGCCGGGGCGAAGGAAGAAGGCAAACTGACGGTATATGCGTCGCTGCCGCCTGACGATTTCAATCCGGTCGTGCAGGCCTTCGAAAAGAAATACGGCGTACACGTGACTGTCTGGCGTTCAAGCGCTTCGGGCATTCTGCAACGCGCCATTTCGGAAGGCCGTGCCGGCCGCTACGAAGCGGACGTGTTCGAAACCAACGGCCCGCAGCTCGAAGCGATGTACCGCGAAAAACTGTTGCAGCCAATCAACTCGCCGGTTCTGAAATCGCTGATTCCCGAAGCGATTCAGGACAACAACGCCTGGACGGCGACGCGCCTGAACGTGTTCACCGTCGCGTACAACACGAACCTGATCAAGAAGGCAGACCTGCCGAAGACGTACAAGGATCTGCTCGACCCGAAATGGAAAGGCAAGCTCGGCGTGGAAGGCCAGGATTCGATCCCGTGGTTCGCAGGCACGGTGCAGGAACTCGGTGGTCAGCCGGGTATCGACCTGTTCAAGCAGATCGTTGCCAAAAACGGCGTGTCCGTGCGTCGCGGCCATACGCTGCTGGCGAATCTGGTCGCCTCGGGTGACGTGCCGATGGCTTTCGGCATCTACAACTACAAGGTCCAGTCCATGAAGGAGGCCGGCGCTTCCATCGACTGGTTTTCGATTGGATCGGCCATCACCCAGCCGAACGGCGTCGGTGTCGCGCACATGCTGAGGCATCCGAACGCGGCCGTGCTGTTTTATGATTTCCTGCTGACCGAAGGCCAGGCCATGTATGCCGATCACGATATGGCTGTGACGAATACGACGGTCAAGCACAAGCTGCCGAGCGTGGCGATGCAGATCATCTCGAACAAGGACATCATCGACAACCAGGCGAAAAACCAGGCGCTGTTCAATACCGTATTCAACGGCATGAATTAAGTCCCGATCAGAAAGAGGTGCGTCTGGTCCACGCACTTCTTCTTTCAGGCAGACCCAAAGTATCATTATTATTATAAGGACTGCTTTCCACGCGGATAATCTTTATCCGTCATGGAATCTTATGCGTGTGTTTCATTTAACACGGGATAGGCCGTGCATTTAGTGCCGCGTTCCAGCAGGGGTTTGTACCAGATCGCAAAGTATATCCTTTTTCATTAGGTATACTTATTTCTACAAATTGCGGCATTTCTGCATGCAGATATCTGTCGATCCACACTGAATTTTTATTAAATCAAGGTCGGAGACTCATGAATAAAAAAATACTCGCACTGATGTCCTTCCCCGCTCTTGCAAGTATTGCAAGCGTTGCCCACGCACAAAGTTCGGTTACGTTGTACGGCATTGTGAACGAGGGGATCAACTACATCAACAATCAGGGCGGTGGCGCCGTGGTTGGCCTCATCAAAGGTCAGACCAATGGTAGTCGCTGGGGTCTGCGCGGTACGGAAGATCTTGGCGGCGGCCTGAAAGCCGTCTTCGACCTGGAGAACGGTTTCGACGGTTCTGCCGGCACGCTCTCGCAAGGCGGCCGTCTTTTTGGCCGCTCGGCATGGATGGGTCTGCAAACGCCGTACGGCAGGCTCACGTTCGGTCGTCAATACGATGCCATGCACGACGATGTCGGCGAGCGCCTGTCCTCGACCGGAATATGGGCGTGGATCGGCAGTCACGTGGGCGACTTCGACAACCTGAACGCCAATTTCCGGATGGATGGCTCGATCCGCTATATCTCGCCGACGTATGCCGGCGTCAAGCTCGATCTGTTATTCGCACCGGGCGGCGCACCGGGTAGCTTCGCCACCAACCGTCGTTATCAGGCTGCGGCGACATACGATTCCGGCCCGATTATCGGCGCAATCGCGTACGAGAATCTGAACAATCCGGCGGTGTCGGTTTACGACAGTGCTGCTGCACCCGGCACGTCGGCCTTCTCGTCGCCCGGCAAGTCGCCATCGTTCAGCGGCTTCCTGTCCGCAGACACGCAAGCCATCTTCGCAGCAGGTGTCGGCTACAAATTCGGCACCGGCGGCCAGGTCAGCTTCGTGTACACGCGAACCGTCTTCAGCAATATGTTGCCAACGAAAACGACGCCGAATACCGGGTCGGCGACGTTCAACAGCTACGAAGGCAACATTCGCTACCGCGTGATGCCGACACTGCTGCTTGCGGCAGCGTATGACTACACGACAGTGCGCGCGCAGGGCAGGGCGGCGCACTATCACCAGGTCAACGCCGGACCGGATTATTTCCTCTCCAAACGCACCGACATTCAATTGAGCGGCGTATGGCAACTCGCCTCCGGTATCGATTCGACCGGCAAGTCCGCGGTCGCAACGATCGGCTCGCTCGGCAGCTCTTCAACGCCCACGCAGGTTGCAGTCAAGCTCCTTCTTCGGCATCGCTTCTAAAACCGGTTGATGGACGTGCGAGGCTCTGTTGCATGGAGCCTCGCGTTATTTCGGAAATTTCGCACGCGCACTACGTATGAACGACACGATCCAACTCACCCCACGTCACTTCAAGGCGGCTGTTGCTGTCGAACCATCACGCACGGAGATTCAGACATTCGAGCGCCCGGCAATTACGCCGTCTACCGGATTGCTTCGCGTTGCGATTACGGGCGTATGCGGCAGCGATGGCCCTTATTACCAGCAACTTCCTCAAAGCCGCGGGCCGCTGATTCTCGGGCACGAGACAGTCGGCCATATCGAAGAAGCAGGCGAGCTTGCCAGCACACGTTGGGGGCTTAAAGAAGGCGATTACGTCGCGCTCGAAGAATACGTTCCGTGCGGTCATTGCGAATATTGCCTGTCGAACGAATTCCGCCTGTGCAACGCAACAGATTGGCGCCTGAACGGTCTGCGTTATGGCGCAACCGGTCTGAAGACCGCACCGTCTTTCTGGGGTGGCTTCAGCCAATACCAGTACCTGCAGCTGAACACCGTATTTCACCGCGTCCCCTCGAGCGTCGCACCGAAACACGCGGCACTTGCCTTGCCTCTTGGTAACGGCATCGAATGGGCTTATTTGCAGGGCGGTGCAGGTCCGGGCCAGGCAGTCGTCATCCAGGGTCCTGGACAACAGGGCTTGTCGTGCGTCGTTGCAGCGCGCGAAGCGGGTGCCGAAAAAATCATCGTCACGGGACTGTCGACGGACACCGACCGCGAACGTCTTGCACTGGCAAAACGGCTCGGCGCGGATCACACGATCGAGGTCGATCAGGAAGACGTGCTCGAACGCGTCGCCGACCTCACGGGCGGCTCGATGGCCGACCTCGTGATCGATTGCGCATCGGGCGGTCCGGCCACCGTCGTCTCCGCAATCCAGCTTGCACGAAAGCGCGGAACGGTCGTGCTCGGTGGGCAAAAACGCGTGCCGATTCCCGAATTCAACAGCGACATGATCATCGCGCGCTTTCTCACGGTGAAAGGCATGCGCGGTCACAGTTACCAGTCCGTAGAACTCGCATTGCAATTGATCGCCGCGAACCGCCACGACGTTACGCAGATGAGCACGCACACGTTCGGTCTCGACGACACGGACCTGGCGTTGCGCACCTTGCAGGGCGAAGGTGTCAGCGGTGCGATTCACATGACGATCGATCCGTGGAAGTAAGCTATGCCTGATTACCAGACCCCATCCGAAGTGCGTTACAGAATTCAGACGCCGAATTCTTCTCCTCGGCGCATTCGCGTAATCGCGCTGACGGATAACGACCCCGAAGTCGCAAGCTGCCGCACATACGCCGATGTGGAGTTTGCGATGGCGAGCGATCTCGCCGCGCTTTCGCAAAGCTCTGATGCAAGTGCTGACCTGGACTCCGAGGTGCTAAGCGAATGGCTCGGCACGCCCGATACGGTCGTCATTTCGGGCCGCGACGGTGACGATGCCCGAGCGATGGCAATCGCGGCAAGGACGTATCGCATGCATGGCGTCACCGTATCCGTCGTAATCAGTCCTTCCGACAGGAAATCGAACAGCACGGCCGATATGTTGCGTCCTTACAGCACGATGATGGTTCTTCCGACGAAGGCCGGTTATCTGGACGACCTGCTTTCCGCACTCGGCGCGTAACAAGGAGAATATTTTGCAGCGCGACATCAATCGATGGTGGACAGTACTCGGCGGCGCAGTCTGTGTTTCCGTCGGCGCGGGGGTATTGTCGGCATTCATGTTCGGCATGTTCATCAAGGCGATCGCCGCGGAGAATCACTGGAGCCGTGCACAGGTTTCGCTCGGCTTGACCGTCTTCGAATTTTCGATGGGACCCGGCACCATCCTCCTCGGCTCGCTCATCGACAAAATGGGTGTGCGCCGCCCCACCCTGTTATTTCTGATCCTGTTTGCGGCATCGACGGCTCTCGTAGGTGTGTTGCCGGCGTCTCCATGGATATTCGCACTGGCATTCGTTGCGGTCGGCCTGTTCGCACCCAGTACGAATGCACTGCCTTATGCGAAAGTAATCTGCGCTCGCTTCGACCGCCAGCGTGGCCTGGCACTGGGCTTGATGGTTGGCGGCACGGCAGTGGGCGCGATGTTCATGCCGCACTATGCGGGTTACCTGCTGAAACACTTTGGCTGGCGTGCAGGCTATTTCGGCGTCGCTGCGTTGATGGCCATGTTCTCCGTTCCCGCGCTTTACTTCCTCGTCAAAATGCCGCCGGGCGTCGACGAAGAACTCGTGCGTAAGGCGCATGAAGCGAGACGCGAACTACCATCGCTCTGGTCGCTATTCCTCAAGGATCGGACTTTCCGCCTGCTGGGCCTTTCGATCTTCTGTGTGTCCGGCGTGCTGCTCGCGTTGCTTTCGCAACTCGTACCCATGATGAGCGATCGCGGCGAAACAGTGTCGGCTGCCGCAACGATGCTGTCGATCGCCGGTTTGACATCAGCGCTCGGCCGTCTGCTCGCTGGCTGGTTGATGGACCGGATTCATGCGCCCTATTGTGCTGCGATGTCGTTCTCGCTAACGCTCATTGGCGTGCTCATTCTCGCAACGGGCGCGACCGGTTACACCGCAATGATTGCCGCCGGACTGATTGGCGTTTCAATTGGCGCGGAAGCGGACATCATTACGTTCATCGTAAGCCGCTACTTCGATCTGCGCCTGTTTGGCCGGGTATGTGGTGCGATGTGGATGGCGTGGGGATGGGGTGCGGGCATCATGATCTTCGCATCCGGACTCTCGTTCGACCTCACGCACTCCTACACGATTGCCCTCTGGACGTTCTCGGGATTTATTTCGATCGCCGTCGTCTCGATCATGTGTCTCGGGCCATACGTGTATCCGGAACAGCGTGATCCGAAGCGTGCCGCAGTCAAGGCAGGCGCCTCAGCCTGATCCCAATGGTACTGGCGATCCTGACACGGCACAGGACAGGTAGTCGCGATGCCCGGCGTGTGGCGCCGACTCTGAACGCCAGCAGGTCTGAAACGGCTTTGTTCGCGCGAGGCCGTTTAATGACCCGATTGCGTTGTGCCGTGCATGTCCGGCCCCCAAGAAGTCGCTGCGTTCTGTTGCTGCTCGAGGACGGCCTTCGCCTGCTCCAGATTCTCCGGATAGCTGTCGTCGGCGACACCGGGGTTGTAGCCCGCCGCTTCCAGTTGCTCAAGTTCCTTGACCACCTGGGCGTGCGTGATGGGCTCAGCAGCATGCGACAACATTGGAACAAGGATGGCAGCAGCGCAAACAGCATTGATCAGGAGTTTCATGGCCTTACCTCTGGGGTGTGGACGTCTGATTTGTCAGATCACTATCTCATTATTATAGGACCGCCATGGGGAAATTACTAATTTACACATGACGGGATTGATTACCAATTAATTCAACGCAGATCGTTCCCGAATGCGGGCAGCGAGCAAAATTGCCGGTCGCACCAACGATGTCGAACCATGCCGTGCGCGCATTGTTGTAACGAATCGGACCCGATGGATTCAAGAAACCTAACCACGTCAGTTATTCCGTGGCATGCGCGAACACCCGAGCCTCGCAGGCGCACTAGCAGTAGAGCCCGAAGTACTGTTGATGGACCAGCCGTTTTCTGCGCTCGATGCGCAGATGCATGAAACTATGCAGACCGAATTGATGCAGGTGCGCGAATCGCGCGATACACGGGCACGCGCCAACTACAGCCCTGAATGCTGCCACATTCGGGGCGTTTTATTTCAAACATGGAGACAGGATGACTACTCGACGTACCATTTTGAAAGCCAGTTTGGGCCTCGCATCGAGCGCGGCATTCGTGCCGTTCCATGCCAGATCGGCCGAGGAGAATTCGTCGAATCTTGCGCTGGCAAACTATGCCGGATCGGATCGCGCAGCCCGGATTCTCGCAGCGGCAAAGAAAGAAGGGCAAGTGAACTTCTACACCACGATCGCAAAATCGGACCTCGAACCATTGTTCAATCCGTTTGAGAAAAAATACGGCGTCAAGGTCAATACCTGGCGTGCAGGAGATGAGCAAGTCGTGCAACGCGCCGTTTCAGAAGCGCGAGCCGGCCGTTTCATGCCCGACAATGTGCATGTCGGCTCTTCATTCCTGAATAATCTGCGACAGGAGAACCTGTTGCAGCCTGTCGCCTCGCCCATGTTCGCAGACCTGATTCCAGGATCGGTGCCGGAACATCGCATGTGGGCTTCGACACTGCTCTCTGTCTGGGTTCAGTCCTACAACACGAACACCATCAGAAAAGAAGACCTGCCCTCTTCCTTTGACGATCTGCTGTTGCCGAAATGGAAAGGCAAACTCGGCATCGAGTCGAAGAGCTCCGACTGGTTTGCAACCATTTGTCAGCAGATGGGCACCGAAAAAGGCATTGCCTTCTTCAAGGAATTGATCGCCACTAATGGTGTGTCTGTCCGCAACGGCAACTCATTGCTGAACAATATGGTTGCCTCAGGCGAAGTGCCACTCGCGCTCGAGACGTACAACTACATGCCCATGCAGGCGAAGCGCAAAAATGCGGCTATCGACTGGTTCCTGTTGCAGCCAGCGGTGGCGCGAGCGAATGGCATTGCCCTGTTCAAACATGCACCGCATCCGGCTGCGGGCATATTGCTCTACGATTACATGCTCTCGCTGGAGGCGCAAAAAATTCTGGCGAACATGGACTATGTTCCGACGCATCGGAATATCGCGTCACCTTTCCAGAATAGCCAGATAACGCCTGTCGATCCTGCAATGTCAGCAGCCGAGCGCACCAAATGGAACAACCTCTTTAACCACCTGTTTCTGAGCTAGGCTCCGCATTCCTTCGATAAAAAGCTGCCTCGGTTCAAGGCAGCTTTTTTACTTTGCGATGGATTGCTTCATGCCACTGGATTGCGACGCACCAGCAATATCCGAACCGTACGCGGTATTGGCTTCGTTCTGTTGCGCCAGGATGGTCTGCGCGTGCTTCAGGTTCTTCGGGTAGCCGTTGACGTCGGCAGGGTCGTAGCCCGCGTCTTCCAGTTGAATCAGTTCCGCGCGTACCTGCGCGTGCGTAAGCGGCTCAGCGGCATGCGACAGCACCGGAGCGATAAGGGCAACTGCGAAGGCAATATTGATGAGCGATTTCATGTGAGAGTCCCGTAGCGATTCGTGGGTGGCGCACCAAGGCAACCCGTGGAAACCATTATACGGGTTTTTACTTACCATGTGTTAACTATAAAGGAAATGCGTTCTTATATACGGAACAAATGTGAAAACCTGTTGGTGCGCGACGGCGGGCCAGATACCGGACGTTTCGCAAGCAACTTGTCAGATCGCTGCACGAGACGGCCCTGGAACCCGTCAAACTTCCGTTACCCCGGCTGGCTGAGCATTGTTGCAGCAGCCTCGACGTCCTCCGGCCATATCGGTTCACCACGAATGCAGGGAACCCGATCAGGAAGGCAAGCAGGCACCACTCGACCTGAGAATATGATGCGTCGCAAACCTCCAGGTAGACATCGCTCATCCCGAACACGGCACAGGCACCAGCAGCCTCCTCCGCGACCGGTTTGTGGACGTCGATGCGCCGCGCCGCTTCGTCCTCGTCGACCAGACTGTTCAAGGCCCCCTGGTCACCCCAAAGGTTAGGTTAGTGTCCAACCTTTGGGGCGCATTTCAAATTCAACAGACGTGTTGTTCTAATGCACAGGAAAGCTTAGATTTTCTTCAGCACATCTGCGAATTTCGCCTCCACCTGCGCGATCAGCTCCTTCGACCCCCGCGCAACAGGCGGGAAGCTACCGTTCTTGATGCGTTCGAACGGACGGCACGCGTCGATGATCGCACGCGAGTTCGTGGACGAAGCCGAATCGTAAATCGGATCGAGCGGGCCGCTCCACGCACGGCGAATGATGTCGATGTCCTGCGCCGGATCAGCGCGCGTGCAGATCGCCCACATCACGTCAAACATGTCGCTCGGATCTACATCATCATCCACGACCACAACGTAGCGGCCCATATACGAACCCGATTGACAACCCGCGGCCAGCAGCCCCGCCTGCTTGGCGTGACCGGCAAACGCCTGCTTGATGGAAATCACATTGAACATGCGCGCGGCTCCGGCCTCGTGAACCCACACGCCCTTCACACCAGCCAGGCCGGCACTTTCGATTTCATCCCAGATCATGCCGGACTTCATGACGCACTTCGAGAAGTTGAAATCCGAAGGCGGGCGCATCGGAGATGCCATCGTCAAGATCGGATTCTTGCGATGATAGACACGACGCACACGCACCACCGGCTGTTCGCTCGGATGGTTCGCATAGTAGCCGGTGAACTCACCGAACGGGCCTTCGATCTTGTCGTCGCCCGGCATGATTTCGCCTTCGAGCACGATTTCCGCATGCGCCGGCATCGGCAGGCCATACAGTTCGCTCCTGACCGTTTCGAACGGCGCGCCACGGTGACCGCCAGCGTAATCGTATTCGGACAACCCCCATTTCAGTTCGTTGCCCGACGCGAGGAACATCAGCGGGTCCATGCCAACGCAAATCAGGACCGGCGTAGGCTGGCCTCGATCCGTGTATTTCTGGCGAATCTGACGACCCTGTTTGCCTGGCGACATCCATAGACCGACGCTCTTTTCATCGTGCACCATCACGCGGTAGGTGCCGAGGTTGATCCAGCCTTCATCCGGATCGCGCATGATGACCTGGTCATGCGTGCCGATGTAGCGCCCGCCGTCCAGTTCATGCAACTTCGGCACCGGGAATTTGAGTACGTTTACATCGTCATCGCGGTCGACAACGTCAAAGATCGAGCCGGTTTCGACTTCTCGCGGCGGAATCGGCTGGAATGTCTTCATGCGATTGCGGTACGCCTGCACCACATCCATCGGGTGTGCCGGTTCCGGAAAACCCAGTGTGATTGCCAGTCGCTTCGATGAATTCGTTGCGCCCGACAGCACGCGCATACCGGGATAATCCGGGATGTCTTCGAACAGGATCGCGGGTGCTTCGGCGCGCTTGTGATTGACGATTTCCGCAATCGCCCCCATTTCCAGATCCCAATGTACGCCCTTCATGCGCACGAGTTCGCCCGCGGCGTCGCAACGTTCGAGAAATTCACGCAGATCGGCGTGCGGAGTGTGGTTTGTCATCATGTATTCCTTGTGTTGTCCATACGAAAGCACGGACAGATTCCGTTCAGGAGTTTTTGGGGCGAACGTATTGCAGAACCATCGAGAAGATAGCAGCGATAAACATCGGCACCGCAATCCAGATGAACATCGACTGCACGCTGAAATTCTTGCTGAGCAGTAACGCGCCAACCATAGGGCCGCAGATCGAGCCGATACGACCCACGCCCAGATTCCAGCCTACCCCGGTGGCACGAGCACTCGTCGGATAAAACACTGAAGATACAGCGCTCAGGCCAGATTGAGCGCCGATCAGAAACATGCCTCCGAGAAACAGCGTCGGCAGGATGATGCTGCTCTTGTACAGGAAGCCGATAGAGCCGATGAAGAAACAACCCAGGAGATAGCAAGCCATCAGCACGCGGTGCGGATTCAGGCGATCCATGAAGCGGCCAAAGACAAACGTACCGGCAACGCCACCAAACTGCATCAGCGACGTACCCAATGCAGCATTCGCAAGCGAACGGCCATCACTGTTGAGCACGGTCGGGAGCCACGAGGCCAGGAAATAAATTTCCAGGAGGCTAATGAAATAAATCACCCACAGGATAAGTGTGCCGGGTGCTCGCCCCTCCTGGAACAGTCCAGCGACCGGCGTGCTGCTTCTCTTCTCATCGCGCGTAAATTCGACAATATCGCTCAGCGGCGAAATGCGCTGCTTCGCCTGCTCGATACGTGCTGCATCCGCATTGCGATTCACGAGAAACACCAGCGACTCGGGCAACCACATGATGAGTGCGAGCGCGACGATCAGCGAAACGGCGCCGGCGGTGTAGAACACCGCTTCCCAGCCGTAACACGGCAAAATGGACGAAACCAGTACTCCAGCAATTGCGCCACCAGCGGGAAAACCGCAGAACATGGACATCACCATAACGCTGCGTGCGCGGGCCGGGGCGATTTCTGCCGTCAGCGTGATTGCAGTGGGCATCGCGCCACCGAGGCCCAGACCGGCGATGAAACGCCACGCGAGCATTTCAGATGGCGATGTAGCCATACCGGTTGCTACCGTGAAAATACCGAAAATTATCGTGCAGGCAATCAGCATACGGCGGCGACCGTATAGGTCCGCCAGCACACTGCAACTGAAGCCTCCGATAAGCAAGCCCAAAAGGCCCGTGGAGAAAATTGTGCCCATCTGCTGATGATCCAGATGCAGCGCGTTATGAATGGCAGGTGCGGTATATCCGATAATCTGCGTACTGATGCCGTCGAGAAACACCGCGAGGCCGCACAACACCGTCGTAAAAATCTGGAACACGTTGACGCGCCGCGTTGCCAGCCAGTCTTCCACCGTGATCGGTGCTGCATTCATACTCGTTGTGCTCATGTTCTGTCTCCGACGTTCTGTACTTTTTCGACTTCCTGTTGCACCTTGAATTTTTGTCCGCCGTTCCAGCGCTTCGCGATACCGACATCGATATCGAACAGATCCAGTGCACGCGAGACAGTCTGATTGACCATATCGTCAAGTGTCTTCGGTTGTGCGTAAAACGCAGGAACCGGTGGCATGATGATTGCCCCGTTGCGCGTCGCCTGTGCCATCAGTTCGATATGCCCGGCGTGAAAAGGCGTCTCGCGAAGCATCAGCACGACGCGACGACGTTCTTTCAGGCAAACATCAGCCGCGCGTGTGATGAGGTCCGCGTCATAGCAATTGGCGATGCCGCTCAATGCACGAATCGAGCACGGCGCAACCAGCATGCCGCAAGTGCGAAATGAACCACTGGAAAGTGAAGCGCCAATGTCCTTGTAACTGTGCGTTGCGTCCGCAAGCTCACGCAAACGTGCCAGTCCAAGACCGGTTTCCTCTTCAAGCGTCCGCAAGCCTGACGGCGAAACGACCAGATGCGTTTCGACATCCGCTTGCCCACGCAGGATTTCGAGGGTCCTGACGCCGTAAATCGCACCGGAAGCCCCAGTGATACCTACTATCAAACGTTTCATTTACACCTGCTTGTTTTTACCATGCTCGAATGACATACCGCTCCACAAGAGAGGCGGCGCGCTACATCAGAGCTTAAAGGACCACTGCATCCAGATGCGCTCGCCTTGCGGACGGTTCTGCACCAGCATTTCGTGCTGCCACTTCACCGTCACAGCCGTTTTCTTGGTGAACTGATACTGGATCTGAGGCCCAATGGCGACAGCGCGGCCGTAAAAGCCATCACCGTTAAATGGAGTTCCGTTTTTCTGTACGTCACCGGAAATCTGCTTGTAGTAATACCCGTTCAAGCCCAACGACAGTTTCGGCGTCACCTTGCGCATGGCAACGAATTCCGTCACGGTTTCCTGACCGCTGCGGTACCCATCGTTGAGATTGCGACCATTCCAGATGTACGTGAAGTTCATCCCGATTGTCGTTTTGTCGTCGGGATGTACATCGATGCCGTAGCTGGGCAAAAACGCCCAGTAATGGTGACCGACGTTGAACGGCTGGCTCGCCGCGTAATTGCCAATCGGCACGTTCACCGTCAATCGCACTGCCTGATTCACATGTCCGAGAAACGGCGCATTGAAGCTATTGCCGATCATGACGGGAGTAATCAGCGGATCTGACAGGCCCGTGTCGTTGCCGTGAATCATCGCACCGCCGGGCGGCTGACGATAAGTGTTGATGTGAAAGAACGGCAACAGCGCGGCCATGCCGAAGCGGAAGCCGTGAAATTCTTCCGGCAGCACATACTGGAAGCGGAACGCCTGCACCTGAACGTTGGACGAGAACTGCTTGAACTTGTTATTGCCGTTCGAATCCTTGAAATTCCCGGAGTTATAGATCACCGTGAACGATTGGAATTGCATACCGGGATCAAGAGTACCGGGAAAGATCGTCTGCGCTCCAATCACGTAGGCGGAATTGCCGCCTTCCGTGGCCCCCGCGGAGGCGGCGCACAATGCTACCGCGCACGCAAGCACTGCTTTTTTAGAGTTTTTCATTGTTTTGTCTCCTTCTGCTACCGACTAGTTCGTATAGTCAGGTTGTTGTTTTGGTGCTGCCGTGAAAAAAGCCGGGTGCTGCATCGCGTGCTGATAGATTCGCATGCTGCGCGAATATGGCGTCAGGTCACAACCCATGCGTTCAGCGTTCGCGATTTGAGGAATGAGGCAGCAATCCGCGAGCGTAGGTGCGTCGCCAATGCACCAGTCGTCGCCGCCTGTATCAGTCAGAAGACGTTCAACTGCCTGCATGCCTTCCACGATCCAGTGCCTATACCATGCGTTTTTCTGTTCCGGTGTGACCTTCAATACGCTGTCCAGATACTTCAGGATTCGCATGTTGTTCACGGGGTGAATATCACAAGCGATGAGCGTCGCTAATTCCAGAACGCGAGCACGCGCGTCTATTTCACCTGGAATCAGCAATGGCTCCGGATGTATCTGATCCAGCCAGTCGATAATTGCCAGCGACTGTCCGAGGCTGAAATCGCCATCGACCAGCGCCGGCACACCCGCGGACGGATTAATGCGCTCGACGTATTCCCGGTCACGATGCTCGCCGGTGCGGATATTGACCGGTACGTACTCGTACGGAAGTCCCTTGAGATTGAGGGCGATCCGCACGCGGTACGATGCCGAACTGTTGAAGAAGCTATGTAGTTCCATCAGACAACCAGCACGGTCAGTTCGCCCAGGCGATCGACGCCGACCTTTATCGTCTGGTCCGCGACGACAGGACCCACACCTTCCGGCGTGCCCGTGTATATCAGATCGCCAGGTTCGATCTGGAAGAATTGCGACAGATACGAAACAGTTTCGGCAACCGACCAGATCAGGTGCGTGACATCGCTCTTCTGCTTCGTTTCACCGTTCACGGTCAACCAGATACCCGCCTGCTCGAAGTGACCGACTTCGCTCGCACGGTGGATCGGGCCGATCGGCGCGGAGCGGTCGAAGGCTTTGCCGAGTTCCCACGGGCGGCCCATTTCGCGCATCTTCATCTGGAGATCGCGGCGCGTCATGTCGAGGCCAACTGCGTAGCCGTACACATAAGACAACGCATCTTCAACGGCAATGTTCACACCGCTCTTACCGATTACGGCGACCAGTTCCGCTTCGTAATGGTAGTTCTGCGTCTGCGCCGGATACGCGAGTTCCAGCGTTTCGCCATATGCGGCCGGTACGACGGCATTGTCCGGCTTGCAGAAGAAGAACGGCGGTTCGCGATCCGGATCGAAGCCCATTTCGCGGGCGTGTGCCGCGTAGTTACGACCGACGCAGTAGACGCGGCGTACAGCAACGCTATCTTCCGTTCCGAAAACGGGAACGGCAACGTGCACTTCAGGGGGGAAAATAAACGCCATCTTGTTTCCTTATGAATGTAAAGCGAGCTCTAAATCCGCTCTTCGCGCAGCAGATTGAGAGCGCTGACGATCGGGCGATCCGAATAGCTGAAGATCACGGAATCGACGTCAGCATCGAGACTCACCGTCACCCAGGACGGCACGACAAAAATATCCTTCGCCGCGAATTCAAACGTCCTGTCACCGACCTTCGCGACGCCGGAACCTTCCACAACCGAATACACGGTCGCATCGGTCGTGCGGTACTGGCGGCCACGAAACCCGGCAGGCAGGAACTGCATGAAAGTCGCCATGGTCGGCATCGGCCAGCTACCGGTGGCAGGATTAATGAATTTCAGCTTCACGCCATCCCATTGATCCACCTCGCCATGGCGATAGAGCGTATCGAGCGCTTCACGTGTACGGTCGTATGGATAGCTGAACAACGGCGAGGTCGGGTTGCTCGCGACATGACGCACCGGCAGCATGTTCTGGGCGTAACGCGCGGCGCTATCGCCAGATTCGCGTTGCACCGGTTGGACCTTGCCGGGATAGTTCTCTGCGAACCCCTGATCGAGTTGGTAGACAATCGGAATATCCAGGCCGTCGAGCCAGATAACGGGTTCGCCGCCGTCTTCTTCAGTCTTGTTGCCATGGTCGTGCCACGTCCACGACGGCGTGATAATGAAATCACCCGGTTGCATCGGTACACGTTCGCCATCGACGGCCGTATAGGCGGTCGAGCCTTCCAGAATGAAGCGCAACGCCGATTGCGTATGACGATGGCTCGGCGCGATTTCACCGGGCAGGATCAATTGCAGCCCGGCGTACAGCGCGGGCGTAATGCTGGCCTTGTCGGGCAGGCCCGGATTCTCCAGGAACAGTACACGGCGCACCGCTTCCTCAGCTGTAATCAAGCCGCCCGACTGCATCACCAGATCACGAACTTCCGCGTATTTCCAGATCGCTGGCCGTGCTTGCGGGCGCGGTTGCGGCGGCACCAGGTTGTGCAGCGACTCCCACAACGGGGCCATATTTCTATGTTTGATCTGGCCGTAATACGCGGCACGGTCTGCTTTAACGTCTGTCATTTCGTCATCTCCTGTTACGCGGCCTTGTTCGCCAGACCTTCGAGCGTGTACCCGGCGACGGCCTTGTAGCTGCTCGTGATTTCGCGCAGCTCATCCAGGCTGATTACGTCGGTGATCGACGCGAACGGCTTGCCGCCCGTGCGCTCGTACACGACCTGGAGAATCTTGTCGGGCGGTGCCTTGCGGTTCGCCAGTACGACGTTGCCCGTCGCCGTGACACGTTCGCGGTCGTACGCTTCCAGCGCTTCAGTACCGACGCCGAACTTGACGAATTGCGCCGTCAGATATTCCGCATCCATGATTGCCTGACCGGCGCCGTTCGAACCACGCGGTACCATCGGGTGTGCGGCGTCGCCCAGCAGCGTCACACGCCCATGCGTCCAGCGCGGCAGCGGCTCCTGATCCACCATCGGGAACACGAGAACGTTTTGGGTCGACTCGATCATCTTTGCCACGTCGAGCCAGTCGAAATGCCAGTCCTTGAAGACCGGAAAGAAGTCGTCCAGGCTGCCCTGCCTGTTCCAGTCGCGCATTGCAGGCTGCGGCGAAACGGTTTCCGCGACCCAGTTCATCAGTTGCGTGCCGTCCGGATTGTTCAGGATCGGGTAGATCACCATCTTGCCGGTGTCGGCCGTCAGCGCACCGGCACGTGCGAACGTCGCGCCATCGAGAAACGGCGACCAGTTCAGCGCGCCGCGCCACATGTTCACGCCCGTATAGTGCGGAGCACCTTCATCCGGGTAGAACTGCTTGCGCAACGCCGAATGCAAGCCGTCGCAGGAAATCACGACGCTGGCTTTCACCGTGAATTTCTCACCCGCTACGTTCTCGAATTGCACATGTGCTTCATCGCCCACGGTAGTTGCGCCGATGCAGCGGCGATCCATAACCACGGAATCCGCCCCTAGCCGCTCCTCGACGATCTTCAACAGCGCCAATTGCAGTTCGCCCCGATGAATCGAGAATTGCGGCGTGGCATACCCGGCGTTCGTGCCGAGTGCTTCGGTATAGATGTGCTGGCCGTACTGGTTGAAGAACGACGCGTTCTGCGTCGAAATCGAAATCTTCGAAAGCGCCTCATTCGCGCCCAGGCGTCCGAGCACGCCGGTCGCGTGCGGCAGGATGTTGATACCTACGCCGAGCGGTTTGAGTTCCGGGACCGCTTCGTAGACACGGCAGTTGATACCGGCTTCATGCAGGGCCAGCGCGAGGGTCAACCCGCCATTGCCCGCGCCGATGATCGCGACTTCACATTCCTTGTTCATGCAGCTTTCCTCACCTCAAGATTTGTCGCCCCAAAAACGACAGACGTCTGCCGAATAGTACTAAGAGACTTTGATGCAAGTCAAATTCCTATCACCCTGGGGTATGTACCTACTTGCGGCCGTGGATGGCGCCGAGGTCAGTTAGAATGAGGCGCGCTACCTACGCGATCAATTTTAAAAATGACCAAACCTAATCCCGATAAGCATGCTGAAGGTGCCATGCTCACCGAGCTTTATTCCCGACCAGGTTTTATGCTCCGACGTGCACATCAGATCGCCATTGATCTGTTCGTCCAGGCTTGCCTGCCGGTGAACATCACACCGAGTCAGTACGGAGTGCTATACATCGTGAATACCCTCGGCTCACTCAGTCAGATCGGCATATCACGCCTGATTGGTCTGGATCGTTCTACGACGGCACTCGTTGTCAAGCTACTCACGGATCGCGGACTGCTGACCAAAACACAAAGCACGGAGGATGCTCGAAAGATCGAGATACAGCTTACGAATGAAGGAAAAAAAATATTCCGAGAGGCGCAAAAATTGGCGGAATATGAAATGAAGACGCTACTTGAACCGTTCACCAATAAAGAAAGCGAACAATTTCTGCACCTGCTTGAAAAATTCGTCAGTTACCACAACGACACAACGCGTGTGAGCATAACTGGCTCATCATCGTCCAATAATTAAGAAGCACGAACAATGTGCGACGATCGCCCACAGCACAGAAGTACCTGGTGCAAATAAGTCGTTGGAATCAGCTAACGCAGCCCGCTCAATGACTCGGCAGGCGATGATCCGCAAGCGCAAAGGTGTGAAAGGATTGTTCGATGATCGGTGTTTTGATCGTGGAATCATTGTTCTTTGTGTGCGCTGGTACCTGCCCTACAAGCTCGGTTTGCCCAACAAGCTTGCACGCATCGCCTGGACGATTTTCACGTCACACGACAGGGAGCGTTTATTTGCGGCAGTCACAGGCGCGGTAGCTAGCCGCGCTGTATCTATAGGACAGCGATGGGCAGTATTCTGATAGTGATATCAACAGGAGGAACCGCCTCGTTCTACCCGGCATCCGTGTAATTGTAAGAGGCTGCCAGCGTCAGTGCGGCAGTCAGATCGTATCGCACGTTCGCCTCATAGCTGTTGAACGCGATACTGCCGCCGCGAAAAGGCGTCGTTGCAGTCGACAGCACATCGATAAAGCTTGATCGATCTGATGCTGGGCTTGGCACTGCGGATTGTTGCGTCGGAGAGGGGCATGGGGGTATCTCCTGTCGCGAAGAACAGCGTACCCCCAAAACTACCCTCAGAGAATGTCGGAAGTCAATGAACCAACACGGTAGACCAAGGAGCTGAAGACTGCCCAGAATGCCTGTCCGGCAAGGGCCTCGGAGAATCGGGCGGAACGCCCGGGAATCCAGCGGAAGAGAAATGGTGGGCCGGGTGGGGTTCGAACCCACGATGTCCTTTCGGAGGTGGATTATGAGTCCACTGCCTGCAACCAACACGGCGTCCAGCCCAAGAAGAAAAAGACCCGGTCGTGAAGGCCGGGCCTGTTTCGTCGATTGGCCGACATACTACACGAAAAAGGGGCCGCCGTGACCGCTTCGCCTATGCGAAACGACAAGGAGGCCCCTCAAACTACATCACTGATTACCTCTCGAAGCCCGCTACGCTCAATTCCCTTCGAGGAACGACTTCAGCTTGTCCGAACGGCTCGGGTGACGCAGCTTGCGCAGCGCCTTCGCCTCGATCTGACGAATCCGCTCGCGCGTCACGTCGAACTGCTTGCCGACCTCTTCGAGCGTGTGATCCGTGCTCATCTCGATACCGAAGCGCATGCGCAACACCTTCGCCTCGCGCGGCGTCAGCGAGTCGAGCACGTCCTTCACGACATCGCGCATGCTCGCATGCAATGCGGCATCCGCCGGCGCGACCGTGTTCGTATCTTCGATGAAGTCGCCCAGATGCGAATCGTCGTCGTCGCCGATCGGCGTTTCCATCGAGATCGGCTCTTTCGCGATCTTCATGATCTTGCGGATCTTGTCTTCCGGCATCTCCATCTTCTCGGCCAGCGTTGCCGGGTCCGGCTCGAGGCCGGTTTCCTGCAGAATCTGCCGCGAGATGCGGTTCATCTTGTTGATCGTTTCGATCATGTGAACCGGAATCCGGATCGTGCGCGCCTGGTCGGCGATCGAACGCGTAATGGCCTGGCGAATCCACCACGTCGCATAGGTGGAGAACTTGTAGCCGCGACGGTATTCGAACTTGTCCACCGCCTTCATCAGGCCGATGTTGCCTTCCTGGATCAGGTCGAGGAACTGCAGACCGCGGTTCGTGTACTTCTTCGCGATCGAGATCACGAGACGCAGGTTCGCCTCGGTCATCTCGCGCTTCGCCTGGCGTGCCTTCAGTTCGCCGGCCGCCATCTGCCGGTTGGTTTCCTTCAGGTCCTTCAGCGGCAGCACCACGCGCGCCTGCAGATCGAGCAGACGTTGCTGCTGTTCGCGAATCGCCGGAATGTTGCGCGTGAGGATCGCGCTATACGCGTGCCCCTCGGCGACGATCTTGTCGGACCATTCGAGGTCCGTCTCGCTGCCCGGAAAACGCGCGATGAATTCCGCGCGCGGCATGCCGCATTTGTCGACGACCGTGTGCAGAATCTGACGCTCGACCTGGCGCACCTCATCCACCTGCGCGCGCAGCGTGTCGCACAGACGCTCGACGGTACGCGCGGTGAAGCGGATCGTCATCAGCTCGTTCTGGATGGTTTCCTGCGCCTTCAGATACGACCTGGACTTGTAGCCTTCCTTCTCGAACGCGCGACGCATCTTGTCGAACCACTCGCTGATGAGCGCGAATTTTTCGAGCGACGCACGCCGCAGCGCTTCGAGCTGCGCGGCGTTGGCCGTGGCTTGCGCCGCGCCATCGTCTTCTTCCTCGTCCTCTTCGTCTTCTTCCTCGGCTTCCTCGTCTTCGTTCTCGATCGCTTCCGCTTCCTGCGCGGAGAAGCCGTCGGCGTCTTCCGCGTCGGCGTCGATCAGACCGTCGACGAGTTCGTCGATGCGCACTTCGTCGTTGGCGACGCGCTCGGCCATCGCGAGGATGTCGGCGATCGTGGTCGGGCACGCGGAGATCGCCATCACCATGTGCTTGAGGCCGTCTTCGATGCGCTTGGCGATTTCGATTTCGCCTTCGCGCGTGAGCAGCTCGACCGTGCCCATTTCGCGCATGTACATGCGGACCGGGTCGGTGGTGCGGCCGAATTCGGAATCGACGGTGGACAGCGCGACTTCGGCTTCCTCTTCGACTTCGTCGTCCGACGAAGCGGCCGGTGCGTTGTCGTTGAGCAGCAGCGTTTCGGCGTCGGGGGCCTGTTCGTAGACCGCCACACCCATGTCATTGAACGTGCTGATGATGCCTTCGATCGCCTCGGTCTCGGTGAAGTTGTCCGGCAGGTGATCGTTGATTTCAGCGTACGTGAGGAAGCCGCGCTCCTTGCCGAGCTTGATCAGCGCGCGCAGTTTCGAGCGGCGCTCTTCGAGTTCCTCCACCGTGCCCGGCTGCGACGACGCGAACGCATCCTTCAGCAGCGCTTTTTCCTTTGCACGACGGTCGCGAGCCCTGACCTTCTCCGTCTTGCCCGGCGCGGCGGCAGCGGTTTCTTCGGCTTGGGTTGCATCGTCGTCGACAGATACTTCGTTCAGCTTTTTCGTCATGGAGTTCGTCGTACCGGCTGTAATCTCGACCTCCGGCTGTTGGACAACAGCCGGTTGAACCGTGGATACTGGAGTCACGCGCGCTACCGCATCGTCATCAGCGGCAGCCGCTTCCCTTGCGCTTCCGACACCCGGCCGCCTCGCAGCCGACGGTGGTACAGCTTTCGCCGCCCTTACCGAAGCCGCCTGCGCGGCCGCAGTGGTCGACGATTTTTTCCCGGCCGGCGCAACGCTGACAGCAGACGATTTTCTGGCGGATGAAGTCAGCCTGGCCTCGGTAACCTTCGCGGTGCGCTCCTGCGAGCGTGTGCCTGCTGCCTGATTTCCGCCTGTCGTCTTTGCCATCGCATCGCCTTTCGCCTTTGCTAGGAAAACCCTTGAAAAACAAACCGCTAGAAACTTTTTATTATACCACCCGAGCTTTCGGCCTCTCCGTTAGAGCCCGAGCTGACGCTTCATGTCAGCCCGTTTCCGGTTGAGTTCCGAGAGCTCGGCGAATTCCTCAGGCGAATGCCGGGATTGTCGCGAAAGCTGCTCGAGACGATCGCAATAAGCGTCATACCGCATCTTCAGAATCGCAGCCTTCAGCTCCTCGCCGACGATCCGCTCCTGTTCGCGCCGTTCCTCGATGACGGCCGCGTCCTGTGGGTCTTTCAGCAGCAAATCCCGGACGTTTTCATCATAGTCTAGAATTTTGCGAAAGATTTCCTCGAAAGTTGGGGCGTTCGCGCCATTTCGCAAGAGATCGGACAACAACTGGAATTCCGCCGAATCGCCGAGCGCGCGCGCATGCGTGGTCACTTCCCCGAACAGTTCCCCATGCCGCGTCACCGTGAGCAGCGCCTCTTCGGCCTCGCTGTCGAGCATCGCGACCGTGCGCGGATACATCACCAGATTGCGCAGCGTCTTTTCCTCGATCCCGGTCACGCTGCGGCGGTCCTTGCGGGCCGGCGCCTCGCGCGCCGCGGCCGCGATCCGCACATCGACCTCGCAGAGCGCCGCGACTTCGTTGAACGGCACGTCGAGCCGGTCCGCGAACATGTGCATGATCTGCGCGCGCAGGGCGTTGGCCGGCAGCGCCTGCAAGAGCGGCTTCGCGTCGAACAGCGCGCGGGCCCGGCCTTCCGGCTGGTCGAGCTCCTTGCCGGTCAGCACCTCGTTGAGCATGAATTGCGACAGCGGCATCGCGCGCTCGACCTGCTCCGCGAATGCCTCGGTGCCGAACTCGCGCACGTAGCTGTCCGGATCGTGCTCGGCCGGCAGGAACAGGAAGCGAATCGTGCGGTTGTCCGCGGCGTGCGGCAGGCAGGCATCGAGCGCGCGGCGCGCGGCGCGCCGGCCGGCCGAATCGCCGTCGAAGCTGAAGATGACCGTATCGGTCTGCCGCATCAGTTTCTGCACATGAATCGGCGTGCAGGCCGTGCCAAGGGTCGCGACCGCGTTCTGGAAACCGAGCTGGGCCAGCGCGACCACGTCCATATAGCCCTCGACGACCAGCACGTAATGCTGCTCGCGGATCGCGAGACGCGCCTCGAACAGGCCGTACAGCTCGCTGCCTTTGTTAAATAAAGGCGTTTCGGGCGAATTCAAATATTTCGGCTCGCCGCCGTCGAGCACGCGCCCGCCAAAGCCGATCACCTGCCCCTTCACGTTGCGGATCGGGAACATGATCCGCTCGCGGAAACGGTCGTAGCGGCGGTTCTGCCCCTGCCCGTCGGACTTTTCGCTGACGATCACGAGACCCGCCTCGACGAGCCCGTCGTCGCGATAGTTCGGGAAGGCCGCCTCGAGGTTCTGCCAGCCGTCCGGCGCATAGCCGAGGCCGAAACGCGCGGCGATCTCGCCGGTCAAGCCGCGCTTTTTCAGGTACTGGATCGCACCCGTCGCGCCGCGCAGCTGCTTGCGATAAAAGTCGCAGGCAGTCTGCATGAGGTCGGAGAGCGCCGTGGTGACGGCCTTCGACGCCGCCGGCGCATAGCCGCCGCCCGAACCGCCGCCTCCGCCGTAGCCCGGCGAAGGCTCGTTCGGCACGGTCAGGCCAACCGATTGCGCGAGCTCGTTGACCGCTTCGGGGAACGACGCGCCCACGTGCTCCATCAGGAAACCGATGGCCGTGCCGTGCGCGCCGCAACCGAAGCAGTGATAAAACTGTTTAGTCGGACTAACCGTAAACGAAGGGCTCTTCTCGTTGTGAAACGGACAAAGCCCCATGAAGTTTGCGCCGCCCTTTTTCAGCTGCACGTACCGGCCGACCACGTCGACGATATCGACGCGGTTGAGCAGGTCCTGCAGGAATGACGGTGGGATCACAGTAAATGACGCTGCCAGGAAAGCTTTAAAATCCAAGCCCGGTACGGGTACTCAGGCTCGACACCGCAACCCGGCGCCGCGCCCGCTTTCGAACACGGCGCGCGCGGTCCGGGCAAACCACAGGAATTACTTCGCGAGCGCGGCCTTGACCTGCGCCGAGACGGCCGTCATGTCGGCCCGGCCGGCGAGCTTCGGCTTGAGCACGCCCATCACCTTGCCCATGTCCTGCGGACCGGCCGCGCCGGTTTGCGCGACCGCGGCCTGCACTTCGGCAACGATTTCCGCTTCGGACATCTGCGCCGGCATGTAAGCGGACAGGATGGCCAGTTCGGCCTTTTCCTTGTCGGCCAGATCCGTGCGGCCGGCAGCCTCGAACTGGCTGATCGAATCCTTGCGCTGCTTGATCATCTTGTCGACAACGGCAGTCACGCCGGCTTCGTCGAGCGTGACGCGCTCATCGACTTCACGCTGCTTGATCGCCGCGAGCAGCAGGCGGATCGCGCCGAGACGCTCGGTCTCGCGCGCCCGCATGGCAGCTTTCATATCGTCGTTGATCCGGTCTTTGAGACTCATCACTCACCTGAATGCGTTGAAAGTTGAAAAACCGGCGGGTCGATGGCGGCCATACCGCGGCATCAACACGAATACCCGCTTGGGACCTCTTCCTCAAGCGGGTTGGCGCAATATGTTGGTGGATGCGACCCTGCCGGCTGGCCCGATGGGCCGGGTTTTCCGTGACGGCACCTGTCGTGCCGCCATCGGCTTGGATGCTGCCGCACCGCGTGTGAAGCGGAGCGCGGCAACGCCAGAATCAGTAGAGCTTCTTCGGGAGCATCTGGCCACGCAGACGCTTGAAATGACGCTTCACCGCCGCCGCTTTCTTTCGCTTACGTTCGGCCGTGGGCTTCTCGTAAAACTCGCGAGCGCGAAGTTCCGTCAGTAAGCCGTTTTTCTCCATGGTGCGCTTGAAACGGCGCATGGCAACTTCAAACGGCTCATTGTCTTTTACGCGGATGGTCGTCATTTTTCAATAACGGAACTTTGTAAAGGTTGATGAGTATAGCAGAGCTTTCTCACAAAGCGATGGCGCCGTCAAGCCCCTCGTGCATAGTCGGTGGCGGCCTGACCGGCCGCCACCCCCGAAGCCCACGCCCACTGGAAATTGTAGCCGCCGAGCCAGCCGGTCACGTCGACCGCTTCGCCGATGAAATAGAGGCCCGGCACGCGCGCGCTCATCATCGTCGTCGACGACAGGCCGCGCGTATCGACGCCGCCGCGCGTCACCTCGGCCTTGCGGTAGCCCTCGGTGCCGTTCGGGGTGAGCGTCCAGCGCGACAGCGCCTCACCGACGCGCCGCAGCGTCCTGTCCGGCAGATCGGCGACGCGCGCCTCGGCGGGAATCTGGTGAGTCTCCAGCCAGACGTGCGCGAGCCGCTGCGGCACCCACTCCGAGAGCAGATTCGCGATCTGGCGCTTCGTGCCGCTTTTCGCCTCCAGCAACGCGACCGCGGCATCGCGCTCCGGCAGCAGATCGATATGGACCGGCTCGCCGGGCTGCCAGTAGCTCGAAATCTGCAGGATGCCGGGACCCGACAGGCCGCGGTGCGTGAGCAGCAGATCTTCGGTGAATTCGGCGCCGGTCTTTTTGTTGCCGGTCGCGAGTTGCACCTCAAGCGACACGCCCGACAGCGCCGCGAACGGCTCCCAGTCGGCCGGCGCGAAGGTCAGCGGCACCAGTGCGGGACGCGTGTCGATCAGCTTGTGGCCGAACTGTTTGGCAAGCCGGTAGGCAAAGTCAGTCGCGCCGATCTTCGGAATCGACAGGCCGCCCGTCGCGATCACGAGCGCGCGGGCGGTGATCGTCCCCGCCGGCGTGCCGAGCGTGAACTGACGCTGCCCGTCGTGGCTCACTGCTTCGACGGACAGCGGCGCGCGCCACGCCACCGCACCCGCGTCGCATTCGTTCCTGAGCACGTCGATGATCGCGTCGCTCGACTGGTCGCAGAACAGTTGCCCCTTGTGCTTTTCGTGCCATGTCACGCGATGGCGCTTAAGCAGCGCCATGAAGTCGCGCGGCGTGTAGCGCGCGAGCGCGGAACGGCAAAAGTGCGGATTCGCCGACAGATAGTTGGCCGGCCCCGCGTACAGATTCGTGAAGTTGCAGCGGCCGCCGCCGGAAATGCGGATTTTTTCCGCGAGACGCTGCGAGTGGTCGATCAACGCCACGCGCCGGCCGAGTTGTCCGGCCACGGCCGCACACATCATGCCGGCCGCGCCCGCGCCGATCACCGCGATATCAAAAGATTCCATGGGGCCGCATTGTACCTGCCGGGTCCGCGCGTTCGTGGCCGAGCCCCGAAGGCCGCCAGTAGCAGCGCCTGCTTGCCCGCGCTGCTATACTTTTAGGCTTACCTTTCACTGTTGGGCCCGCGTTACGTGTGCCCGCCTTCAAGCGATTCATCATGCTCGTTCTCGGCATCGAAAGCTCCTGCGACGAAACCGGACTCGCGCTCTACGACACCGAGCGCGGCCTGCTCGCGCACGCCTTACATTCGCAGATCGCCATGCACCGGGAGTACGGTGGCGTCGTGCCGGAACTCGCGTCGCGCGACCATATTCGCCGCGCGCTGCCGCTGCTCGAAGAGGTGATGGAACACGCGGTCGTCGCGCGCGGCGACATCGATGCGATCGCCTACACGCAAGGGCCGGGGCTGGCAGGCGCGCTGCTCGTGGGCGCGAGCATCGCCAATTCACTGGCAATGGCCTGGGACAAGCCGACCGTCGGCATTCACCATCTCGAAGGGCACCTGCTGTCGCCGCTGCTCGTCGATGAACCGCCGCCGTTTCCGTTCGTCGCGCTGCTCGTGTCCGGCGGTCATACGCAACTGATGCGCGTCACCGACGTCGGCGTCTACGAGACGCTCGGCGAGACGCTCGACGATGCCGCCGGCGAAGCCTTCGACAAAACCGCAAAACTGCTCGGCCTCGGCTATCCGGGCGGCCCGGAAGTCTCGCGCATGGCCGAATTCGGCACGCCCGGCGCGGTCGTGCTGCCGCGTCCGATGCTGCATTCCGGCGATCTCGACTTCAGCTTCAGCGGGCTGAAAACCGCGGTCCTCACACACGCGAACCGGCTCGGCGGCGCGAATATCTGCGAGCAGGCGAAGGCCGACCTCGCGCGCGGTTTTGTCGACGCCGCCGTCGACGTACTGGCGGCCAAGTCGCTCGCGGCGCTCAAGCGCACGAAGCTGAACCGGCTGGTGGTCGCGGGCGGTGTCGGCGCGAACCGGCAACTGCGCGAAGCACTTTCGGCCGCCGCGAAGAAACGCAATTTCTACGTGCACTACCCGGACCTGTCGCTATGCACGGACAACGGCGCGATGATCGCGCTGGCCGGCGCGCTGCGCTTGCAGCGCTGGCCCGAGCAGGCCGGCAACGACTACGCGTTCACGGTGAAGCCGCGCTGGGACCTGACTTCGCTCGCGCGCTGAGTCGCCGGAAGCGAATGCCGCGAATCCCGGTGCGATAAAAAAAGCCGCTTTAAAGCGGCTTTTTTGCGTCAATGCGCCCGCAACGAAACGGGGCGGACCGGCGAAGAAGCGATCAAGCGAGGCGTTTGTCCTGCTCGATCACCGCATAGGCGCTGTGGTTGTGAATCGACTCGAAGTTCTCGGCCTCGAGCACATAGGCAACGATGCGCTCGTCGGCATTGAGGCGCTGCGCGACGTCGCGCACGAGGTCCTCGACGAACTTCGGATTCTCATACGCGCGCTCGGTAACGAACTTTTCGTCCGGGCGCTTGAGCAACCCCCACAGTTCGCACGACGCCTCTTCCTCGGCGATGCGGATCAGCTCTTCCACGGCGACGTCGCCAGCCAGCTCGGCGTCGATCGTCACATGCGAGCGCTGGTTGTGCGCGCCGTATTGCGAAATCTTCTTCGAGCACGGGCACAGGCTCGTGACCGGCACCAGCACCTTCAGGAACAGCCGCGTCGCGCCGTTGCGGGTCTCGCCCGTCAGCGTGACCTCGTAGTCGAGCAGGCTTTGCACGCCCGACACCGGCGCGGTCTTGTTCACGAAGTACGGAAACGACACCTCGATACGGCCCGCCTCGGCTTCCAGCTTTTCGAGCATCACCGCGAGCATCGAGCGGAACGCGGCCGGCTCGAGCGGCGCTTTGTTCTCTTCGAGCAGCGCGACGAAGCGCGACATATGCGTGCCCTTCTGATCGGCCGGCAGATGCACATCGAGATTCCACGTGCCGACCGTCGGCTGCACTTCGCCGCCTTGCGTGCGCACCGTCAGCGGATGACGCACGCCCTTGACGCCGACCCGCTGAATCGGGATCTGGCGCGTGTCGGGCGTGCTTTGCACGTCGGGCATCACAAAGGCGGGGTTCATCTGATTCATTTTTTGTCCTTTCTGGAAAGCGCCGGGCCGCTCCCGGTTCGCCGCATCGGAAACTGTCACGCGACGACGTCGAAACGCCCGGCGGCCGCGCGGATCAGCACGCGCAACGGCGAACGCCGGCTTCCGCCGGCGTTGGAAGACGGGCCGTTACGCCCGTCAGCTCAAACAGGAGATTGTCGCGGCCGCCGCCGCATGACGGCAGCGCAGCGGCCTGACGCGCGGCAGCGCTTTACGCGACGCGCTTCACCGACGACTGACCGCCGACCGTGCCGCTTGCGAGGAAACGCTCGCGGATCGACCGGGCGATGCCCGCGGCGTCGAGACCGCACGCGGCGAGCAGCTTGGCCGGGTCCCCGTGATCGATGAACTGGTCGGGGAGGCCCAATTGTAGTACGGGTCGCATAACCCCACTCTCGAGCAGGGCTTCGACGCAGGCCGAGCCCGCGCCGCCCATGATGCAGCCTTCTTCGACGGTGACGATCGCGTCGTGCGTTTCAGCCAGCTGGCGCACGAGCTCGGCGTCGAGCGGCTTCACGAAACGCATGTTCGCGACCGTGGCATCGAGTTGCTCGGCTGCCGCGAGCGACGGCGCGACCATCGTGCCGAACGCGAGAATCGCGATGCGCTTGCCGGCCGGCGCCGAGGTTTCGCGGCGCACTTCGCCCTTGCCGAGCGGCAGCGCGGCCATCTGCTTGACCGTTGCAACGCCGGTGCCCGCGCCGCGCGGATAGCGCACGGCCGTCGGATTCGGCTGCTGCAACGCCGTGTACAGCATCTGGCGGCATTCGTTTTCGTCCGACGGCGCCATCACGGTCATGTTCGGGATGCAGCGCATGAACGCGAGGTCGTAGGCGCCCGCGTGCGTGGCGCCGTCCGCGCCGACGAGACCCGCGCGGTCGATCGCGAACACGACCGGCAGGTTTTGCAGCGCGACGTCGTGGATCAGTTGGTCATACGCGCGTTGCAAGAACGTCGAGTAGATCGCGACGACCGGCTTCATGCCGTCCGCGGCGAGGCCGCCCGCGAACGTCACCGCATGCTGCTCGGCGATGCCGACGTCGAAGTAACGGTCCGGGAAGCGCCGTTCGAATTCGACGAGGCCCGAGCCCTCGCGCATCGCCGGGGTAATGCCGATCACACGCGAATCGAGCTCCGCGGCATCGCACAGCCATTCGCCGAACACCTGCGTGTAGGTCTTCTTCGACGGCGTCGCGGCCGGCTTGATGCCCTCGGCCGGGTTGAACTTGCCCGGGCCGTGGTACAGCACCGGATCGGCCTCGGCCAGCTTGTAGCCCTGGCCCTTCTTCGTGACGACGTGCAGGAATTGCGGACCGCGCAGTTCCTTGATGTTCTGCAGCGTCGGGATCAGCGAGTCGAGATCGTGGCCGTCGATCGGCCCGATGTAGTTGAAGCCGAACTCCTCGAACAGCGTGGCCGGCACGATCATGCCCTTCGCGTGCTCTTCGAGCTTGCGCGCGAGATCGAGCACCGGCGGCGCGACGCGCAGCACGCGTTCGACGCCCGCGCGCGCGGCCGCGTAGAAGCGGCCCGACATCAGGCGCGCGAGATGGCGATTGAGCGCGCCGACCGGCGGCGAGATCGACATGTCGTTGTCGTTGAGGATCACGAGTAGCGGCACGTCGTCTTCGACGCCCGCGTTGTTCATCGCCTCGAAGGCCATGCCGGCCGTCATCGCGCCGTCGCCGATCACGGCGATGCCCATGCGGTTGTCGCCCTGCAGCTTGCTCGCGACCGCCATGCCGAGCGCCGCCGAAATCGACGTGCTCGAATGCGCGGTGCCGAAGGTGTCGTATTCGGATTCGTCGCGTTTCGGGAAGCCAGAGATGCCGCCCAGTTGGCGCAGCGTGTGCATCTGCTCGCGGCGGCCGGTCAGGATCTTGTGCGGATAGGTCTGATGACCGACGTCCCAGACGATCCGGTCATGCGGCGTATCGAACACATAGTGCAGCGCGATGGTCAACTCGACCGTGCCGAGATTGGACGAAAGATGGCCGCCCGTCTGCGATACGCTGTCGAGCACAAAGGCACGCAACTCGTCTGCAAGCGGTTGCAATTGGCGGCGATCGAGGCGGCGCAGGGCCGCCGGGTCGTCGATGGTTTTCAGCAAGTCGTACATCGTCGTTCCATTGTAGGAAAACTTACGCGCCCGCACTTCATACATGCACCCCGGGGACAGAAGGTGCGCGGCGGCGGGCTTTCGCGTTTAGCTGACCCGGTTCACCACCAGGTCGGCCAATTCGGCAAGACGCTGCGCGCGCGCGCCGAACGGCGCGAGCGCGGCGTGGGCGTCGCTGCGCAGTTGCGCCGCAAGCGCGCGCGACGCGTCGAGCCCGATAATCGACACGTAGGTCGACTTGCCGAGCTTCGCGTCTTTGCCGGCGGTCTTGCCGAGCGTTGCGGAGTCGGTCGTGACATCGAGAATGTCGTCGACAACCTGAAACGCGAGGCCGATCGCGGCGGCGTAGGCGTCGAGCGACGCCAGAGCCTGCGCGTCCGGCGTTTCGCCGGCCAGCGCACCCATGCGCACGGCCGCGCGCAGCAGCGCGCCGGTCTTCATACGGTGCATCGTTTCGAGTTGCGGGCGCGCCAGCGTCAGGCCGGTGCTCGCCAGATCGATGGCCTGCCCGCCGCACATGCCGAGCGAGCCGCTCGCGAGCGCGAGTTCGCGCACGAGCGAGGCCTGCTGCGGCGGGGCCAGCACGTCGGAAGTGAGCGTGACGAATGCCTGCGATTGCAGCGCGTCGCCGACCAGCAGCGCGGTCGCTTCGTCGTATTTGACGTGAACCGTCGGCTTGCCGCGGCGCAATGCGTCGTCGTCCATGCACGGCATGTCGTCGTGCACGAGCGAATACACGTGGATCATTTCGAGCGCCGCTGCCGCCGCGTCGAGGCATTCGGCGTGCGCGCCGGTCAGCTCGCCGGCCGCGTGGCACAGGAGCGGCCGCACGCGCTTGCCGCCGCCGAGCACCGCATAGCGCATCGCCTCGTGCAGATTGGCGGATGTGGTCGTGTCAGCCGGCAGGTAATGTTCCAGCGCCGTTTCGACGCGTTCGAGCACCGAGCGCGTCCATTGTTCGAATGTCATAGATCGTCCCCGCTTTCAGCGGCTGTGCCTGCGGTATTCATGGGCAGTGGTTTCAGCGTTTCGCCGTCGAGCACGCGCACCTGCTGCTCGACCTTTTCGAGCTGCTGCTGGCAGAACGCGACAAGCGCGGCCCCGCGCCGGTAGGCAGCCAACGACTCCTCGAGACTCAGGCTGCCGCCTTCCATGCGCGCCACCAGCTCTTCCAGTTCGGCCTGCGCGGCCTCGTAGTTGCCGGGCAGCGGCGTGGTATCGCCGCTTTCGGCCGACGCGGCGGCAGTATCTTTCGATGCGGTCTTCGCCATGAATAGTCGCAAAATTAAAACAAGTCGGACATTCTACGGCAAAAGCGGCGTTTCCGATCCGCTCGCCCCCTTCGCCTCGCCGCCCTACCCCGCTTCGACCCTGCTTTGCAGCGGCTTCGAGCCTGAAGTCTCGCAGAAAAAAACCGCTGAATCTGCGGCGAAAATGCCGAACCAATCGGACATTTTTGACCCAAATCAGTCACTTAAGTGCCCCTGGCAGCGAGAAACGGGTATAATCTCCGGCTCCCTAAATCGAATCTTCGATGGTTGGGTTGTTCACTGCTTTCACGTCTTCATCGGGAGTGGGAATGTCCAATCTGAGCAATGCATTGCAGTTGCGGTCTGTTCACAGCCAGCTGCCAGTCACGGCTTACTTTGACGAAGCGCTTCTTACGCGCGAAATCGACACCCTTTTCAAGAAAGGTCCTCGCTACATCGGCCACGATCTCATGGTGCCCGAAGCGGGGGATTATTTTGCCTTGCCCAGCGAACGCGAGGGGCGGGTGCTCGTCCGCAACCAGCAGTCGCAGGTCGAACTGCTGTCGAACGTGTGCCGCCACCGCCAGGCCATCATGCTTAACGGCCGCGGCCAGACGCAGAACATCGTCTGTCCGCTGCATCGCTGGACGTACGACCTGAAGGGCGAGCTGCTCGGCGCGCCCCATTTCGCCGACAACCCGTGCCTGAACCTCGGCGCGACGCCGCTGCAGAACTGGCAGGGCCTGCTGTTCGAGGCACAGGGCCGCGACGTCGCGAAAGACCTTGCACGTCTCGGCACGAAGCGGCATTTCGACTTCTCGGGCTTCATGTTCGATCACGTCGAAGTCCACGAGTGCAACTACAACTGGAAGACCTTCATCGAGGTCTATCTGGAGGACTATCACGTCGCGCCGTTCCATCCGGGCCTCGGCAGCTTCGTCAATTGCGACGACCTGACGTGGGAGTTCGGCGACTGGTACAGCGTGCAGACGGTCGGCGTGCACAAGGATCTGGAGCAGCCGGGCAGCCCGACGTACCGCAAGTGGCACGACGAAGTGCTGCGCTTTCGCGGCGGCAACCCGCCCGAGTTCGGCGCGATCTGGATGGTGTACTACCCGGGCATCATGATCGAGTGGTATCCGCACGTGCTCGTGGTGTCGTGGCTGATTCCGCATGGTCCGCAGAAAACCACCAACGTGGTCGAATTCTATTACCCCGAGGAAATCGCGCTGTTCGAACGCGACTTCGTCGAAGCCGAGCGCGCCGCCTATATGGAAACGGCCCGCGAAGACGACGAGATCGCCGAGCGCATGGACGCCGGCCGCCGCGCGCTGATGGAACGCGGCGAATCGCAGGTGGGTCCGTATCAGAGCCCGATGGAAGACGGTATGCAGCACTTCCACGAGTTTCTGCGTCGCGAACTCGGCATGGTCTGATTCGCTGCAAGCAGCGCCACTCGTTGGCACAATGGGCAAGACAAGGAAAGACGGGCTGCGGCCCGTCTTTTTTTGTTTAGACTACCGACATAGACCGGCTCTCCGCCCGCTGCGCCCCACCACGCAACCGGAGCCACCATCGCACGTATCGAGGAAACGTCATGCCCCACACCCACTACACCACCCTGATCTCCGCGACCAATCTTGCCGAGCGGCTCGCCGCCGCGCCGGGCAGCGTGTTCGTGGTCGACTGCCGGTTCGACCTCGCCGATACCGAAGCGGGCGAGAAAGCGTATCTCGCCGGCCATCTGCCGGGCGCGCATTATCTGCATCTCGACCGCGATCTGTCCGGGCCGAAGACCGGCTCGAACGGCAGGCATCCGCTGCCGGACCGCGCACGGCTCGTCGAGACACTGGAATCGCGCGGACTCAAGCAGGGCCAGCAGGTCGTCGCGTATGACGCGCATGGCGGCATGTACGCCGCGCGCATCTGGTGGCTGCTACGCTGGCTCGGGCACGATGCGGTCGCGCTACTCGACGGCGGCCTGCAAGCCTGGCAGGCCGCGGGCCAACCGTTGACGCCGGACGTGCCGGCGCAGAACACCGGCGACTTCAGCGCGGCCGCGCCGCTCGCCGTAACTGTCGACGCGCAGACGGTCGAGCGTAACCTCGGCTCGAAGGAGCGCGTCGTGGTCGACGCGCGCGCGGCCGATCGTTATCGCGGCGAGAACGAAACGCTCGATCGCGTCGGCGGCCATATCCCCGGCGCGCTCAACCGCTTCTTCAAGGACAACCTCACCGCCGACGGCCGCTTCAAGCCGGCGCACACGCTGCGCGAGGAATTCCACGCGCTGCTCGGCGACACGCCGCCGGAACACGTGGTGCTGCAATGCGGCTCGGGCGTGACCGCCTGCGTGAACTCGCTCGCGATGGAAATCGCCGGCATGCATGGCTCCGCGCTATACGCAGGGTCGTGGAGCGAATGGAGTTCGGACCCGAAGCGGCCGGTCGCGACGGGGCCGAATCCTTGAGCTGAGCTTGCGGGCAAGCAAGCCGCGATGGGCGGGCGCAGCCACAGTGAGGCACGCGTTAGTCCAATGCATTAGCCCTGCCAGGAAAGCCGACTAAAAAGGCCATCGCCGTCTCAACGCGGCCATGGCCTTTTCCTTTTCGTCGGACGTATCGGATCAACGAGGCACGAGGACTGCGCCAACCCCGTCGTTACCGCCTGACAGCACCATGTGCCTCAAATCACCCCGTGCTGCTTGAACCACACGAGCGTGCGACGCCAGCCGTCCTCGGCATCGGCCTTCCTGTAGCTCGGCCGGTAATCGGCGAAAAACGCGTGGCCCGCGTCGTCATAGACGACGAACTGCGAACCGCGTCCCGCCTGCGGACCCTGCGCGATGGTCTGCTTCATCTGCGCGAGCGTGTCCTGCGGAATGCTCGGGTCCTGGCGCCCATACAAGCCGAGCACCGGCGCATGCAGATCGGCGACGAGATCGAGTGGATTGGCCGGCGTCATCGCATTCTTCGCACCGGTCACGCGGCCATACCAGGCGACGCCCGCCTTCACGCGCGGATTGTGCTCGGCATACAGCCACGCGATGCGCCCGCCCCAGCAGAAGCCGTTCACGCCAAGCCGCTTCAGGTCGCCGCCGTTCTCGCCGGCCCACGCGGCGGCCGCGTCGAGGTCGGCCAGCACCTGCTCGTCGGGCACCTTGCTGACCAGTTGCTCGTTGAGTTGCTGCATGCTCGTGTAGACGGTCGGATCGCCCTCGCGCTCGTACAGGTTCGGCGCGATCGCCAGATAGCCCTGTTTCGCGAAGCGCCGGCAAACGTCGGCGATATGCTCGTGCACGCCGAAGATCTCATGCACGACAAGGATCACCGGCAGATGCGTCTTGCCCAATGGCCGCGCGCGATAGGCCGGGATCAGCGTGCCTTGCGAATGAAACGCGACTTCGCCGGCTTCGAGGCCGTCGCTGTCGGTATGGATGGTTTGCGCCGAGACCGGCAGCACGGCCACCGCGAAACCACTGCCGAGCGCGGTCTTGATGAAGGTACGCCGGTTGAAGGGAACGTGCGGGACCAGGGCGTCGACTTCGGGTTTCAGCATGCGGCGCTCCTCGATGAAGGGTGGGAAGCAACAGGATACGCCCTGGGCGCATCCCGTTGCAGATTCGACTGAGGAGAACGTCCGCCCGCGTCGGGGCAGTCGTCAGTGCAGCTTGACGCGCGGCAGCGTGGTACGGCGCAGCCAATGCGCGAAGGTGTCGAGCACCATGCGCGGATAGCCGTGCAGCGCGGCGATGTGCAACCGGTACAGCGACATGTACATGAAGCGCGCGAACAGCCCCTCGATCAGCATGTTGCCGCCGATCACCCCGCCCATCAGATTGCCGACCGCGCTGAAGTGGCCGAGCGACACGAGCGAACCGAAATCGCGATAGGTGAATTCCGGCAGCGGATTGTTGTCGAGCCGCGCCGCCAGCGCCTTCAGCAAAAAGGCCGCCTGCTGATGCGCGGCCTGCGCGCGCGGCGGCACGTTGCGCTCGTTGCCGGGCCACTGGCAGGCGGCGCAATCGCCGAGCGCGAAGATGTTGTCGTCGATTTCGGTTTGCAGCGTGCGGCGCACGTTGAGCTGGCCGAGCCGGTTGACCGGTAGCCCGTCGAGCTGGCTCAGCACCGCCGGCGCCTTGATGCCCGCCGCCCACACGGTCAGATCGGCGCGCACGGTGTGCCCGCTCGCGGTGCGGATATAGCCGGGCGCGACCTCGGCCACCGTTTCGCCGATCATCAGCTTGACGCCGAGCTTGGTCAGCAATTCGGCGGTGGCCGTCGAAACGCGCTCCTGCAAGGCGGGCAGAATGCGCGGCCCGGCCTCGATCAGCACGATGCCGACGTCGTGCCGCGGATCGAGCTTGTGCAAGCCATACGCGGACAGCACCTGCGCCGTATTGCGCAACTCCGCCGACAACTCGACACCGGTCGCGCCGCCGCCGACGATCGCCACCTGGATGCGCGGCTCGCTCGACGTCGAGGTGCCGGGCCCCGGCCGCGACTCGACGGGCTCGTACGCCTGATGCTCGGCGCGCATGCACGCGGCGATCAGCCGCTTGCGGAAGCGCTCGGCTTGGCCGACGGTATCGAGTGCAAGGGAGAATTCGGCCGCGCCCTTCACGCCGAAGAAGGCCGTGGTACTGCCGATTGCAATGACCAGCGTGTCGTACTCGAGCTGGCGTTCAGGCAGCAGTTCGGCGCCGTCGTCGTCGAGCACGGTGCCGAGCGTGATGCGCCGGTTCGCGCGGTCGAGACCGGTCAGCTCGCCCTGCTGGAACTCGAAGCCGTGCCAGCGCGCCTGCGCCGCGTATTCGAGTTCCTGCGTGAACGGATCCATGCTGCCGGCCGCCACCTCGTGCAGCAGCGGCTTCCAGATATGCGTCGGATTGCGGTCGACCAGCGTGACCACGGCCCGCGCGCTGCTCCCTCTTTTGCCGGCGCCATAGCGATCACCCAGACGTGTCGCCAGTTCCAGTCCGCCCGCACCTCCGCCAACGACGATAAATCGATGCATTGCACTTCTCCGTGTAGCCGATGAATTATCTGTCGCGACGCTGCGCATGAATGCGCCGTCCTGACCCGATTGTCCTCGACCCTCACGGGATGCCACAAGTCGCCAAAACCCATGTGTGACATGCGCACGACGTTATCGCGCACTCATCGTACCTGTGTCACAGGCATGTCAATGCGCTTCCTCCCAGTTCAGGCCCGCGCCGACCTCGGCCACGAGCGGCACCTTCAGCGCGGCGACGCCGCACATCAGTTCGGGCAGACGTTTGCGGACCTCGGACAACTCGGCGTCAGGCACTTCGAGAATCAGTTCGTCGTGTACCTGCATAATCATGCGCGTGCCGATGTTCGAGTCTTCGATCCACTTCTGCACGGCGATCATCGACATCTTGATGAGGTCGGCGGCGGTGCCCTGCATCGGTGCATTGATCGCGGCACGCTCGGCCGCCTGGCGGCGCGGACCGTTGCCGCCGTTGATCTCGGGCAGCCACAGGCGGCGGCCGAACACGGTTTCGACGTAGCCCTTCGCCTTGGCGCTCGTGCGCGTCTCGTCCATGTAGCGCGCGACGCCCGGATAGCGCGCGAAGTAGCGGTCGATATACATCTTCGCCGCGTCGCGCGTGATGCCGAGGTTCGACGCGAGGCCGAACGCGCTCATGCCGTAGATCAGGCCGAAGTTGATGACCTTCGCGACGCGCCGCTGGTCGCTCGACACTTCGAGCGGCGTCACGCCGAAGATTTCCGAGGCGGTGGCGCGGTGAATGTCCTCACCCTGCGAAAACGCGCGCATCAGCGATTCGTCGCCGGAGATGTGCGCCATGATGCGTAATTCGATCTGCGAATAATCGGCGGACACGAGCTTGTGGCCCGGCGGCGCGATGAACGCCTCGCGGATGCGGCGGCCTTCGCCGGTCCGCACCGGAATATTCTGCAGGTTCGGATCGTTCGATGCGAGCCGCCCCGTCACCGCGACGGCCTGCGCATAGTTGGTGTGCACGCGGCCCGTTTGCGGGTTGACCATGCGCGGCAGCTTGTCGGTATAGGTCGACTTCAGCTTCGAGAGGCCGCGATGTTCGAGCAGGATCTTCGGCAGCGGATAGTCTTCAGCGAGCTTCTGCAACACTTCTTCGTCGGTGGACGGCGCGCCGCTCGGCGTCTTCTTGACCACCGGCAACTCGAGCTTCTCGAAGAAGATCTGGCCGATCTGCTTCGGCGAACCGAGGTTGAACTCGCCGCCCGCGAGTTCGTACGCCTCGCCTTCGAGTTCGATCAGCCGCGTGGCGATCTCGCTGCTTTGCTGGCGCAGCTTCTCCGCGTCGATCAGCACGCCCGTGCGCTCCATCTTGCGCAGCACGCGCGAGGTCGGCACCTCGATCTCGCGATACACGCGTTCGAGCGATTTATCGGCGGCGATCTGCGGATACATCGCCTGATGCAGACGCAAGGTGATGTCGGCGTCTTCGGCCGCGTATTCGGCGGCCTGCTCGAGCGCGACTTCGTCGAAGCCGATCTGCTGCGCGCCCTTGCCCGCGACCTCTTCGTACTTGATCGTCTTTACGCCGAGATGACGCAGCGCGAGGCTGTCCATGTCGTGCGTGCGATGCGATTCGAGCACGTACGATTCGAGCAGCGTGTCGTGCTCGACGCCGCGCATTTCGATGCCGTAGTTCGCGAGCACCTGTTCGTCGTACTTCAGATGCTGGCCGACCTTCTTGTGCTGCGCGCTTTCGAGCCACGGCTTGAGCTTCGCGAGCACTTCGTCGCGCGGCAGTTGCACGGGTGCGTCGGGCCCGCGATGCGCGAGCGGCACATAGGCCGCACTGCCCCCTTCGACCGAGAGCGACAGGCCGACGATCTGCGCGATCATCGGATCGAGCGAGGTGGTTTCGGTATCGAACGAAGTCAGTGCGGCCGCGTCGATTTTTTCGAGCCACGCGTCGAACTGCTCCCACGTCTGCACGGTGTCGTAGTGGCGCTCCTGATCCACCGCGAGCGCGGGCGGCGCGTCGGTTGCCGGCCCCTCTTCGGCGGCGGTTTCGACTTCGCGCAGCCACGTCTTGAAGCCGTGGCGCGTGAAGACGTCGCGCAATTCTTCGCGCGACTCGGGAAGGCTCGGCAAGCTTTCCTCGATCGACTCGAGATGGCCGGTGAGATCGCAATGACGCTCGACGGTCACGAGCTTGCGCGCCATCGGCAGGAAGTCGAGCGCGCGGCGCAGATTGTCGCCGACCGCGCCCTTGATCTCGCTCGCATGCTCGACGATGCCGTCGAGCGAGTCGTATTGCGTGAGCCACTTGACGGCCGTTTTCGGGCCGCACTTCTCGACGCCCGGCACGTTATCCACTGTGTCGCCGATCAGCGACAGATAGTCGACGATGCGCTCCGGCGGCACGCCGAACTTCGCAACCACGCCGTCGCGATCGAGCGTTTCGTTGGTCATCGTATTGACGAGCGTGACGCGCTCCGACACGAGTTGCGCGAGGTCTTTGTCGCCGGTCGAGACGATCACGTTCATGCCGAGCTTTTCCGCCGCGGTGGAAAGCGTGCCGATCACGTCGTCGGCCTCGACGCCTTCGATCATCAGCAGCGGCCAGCCGAGCGCGCGCACCGCGACGTGAATCGGCTCGATCTGGCGCGAGAGATCATCGGGCATCGACGGACGGTTCGCCTTGTAGTCGGGATACCAGTCGTCGCGAAACGTTTTGCCCTTGGCGTCGAACACGCACGCGCTATACTCTGCCGTGACTTCCTTGCGCATGCGCCGCAGCATGTTGATGATCCCGTAGAGCGCACCGGTCGGGCCACCATCGGGACCGCGCAGATCAGGCATCGCATGGTAGGCCCGGTACAGATAACTCGAACCGTCGACCAACAGCAGGGTCTTACCTTCAAGGCTTCGTTCTTCAGGCATTATGACTAAGAGAAAAGTGATTCCGAGTCTGCGATCGCTCGCAGATCAAGAGCGCGCAACGGCCAAAAAAGCCCGCGCATCGTGGCAGATGTTCACGATTATGGCAGAGTTTATCGAGGCGACCGAATACCTCTCGGAGATCCGCCCGGCAGTCAGCATCTACGGTTCGGCACGCCTCAAACCGAACTCGCCCTACTACAAACTCACCACGCAGATCGCCCGCAAACTGTCGGACGCAGGCTTCGCGGTGATCTCCGGCGGCGGCCCCGGCATCATGGAAGCGGCCAACAAGGGCGCACATGCGGGCAAGGCGCCGTCGGTCGGTCTGAACATCGAGTTGCCGCACGAGCAGTCGGGCAATCAATGGCAGGACATCTCGCTGCGCTTTCGCCACTTCTTCACGCGCAAGGTCACGTTCGTGAAGAACTCCGACGCGGTCATCGTAATGCCGGGCGGCTTCGGCACGCTCGACGAACTGGCCGAAGTACTCACGCTGATTCAAACCAAGAAGTCGCGCCACGTGCCGATCATCCTGGTCGGCGCCGAGTTCTGGGAAGGACTGCTCGGGTGGTTCAAGAGCTCGCTGATCCCGATGGGCCTCATCAATCCGACCGACATCGATCTGATGCAGGTGATCGACGATCCGGACCAGGTGCTCGAAGCGGTGCTGAAGTTCTACGAAGACCGCGAGGAAGGCGAGGCGCATCCGGCCAAGTCGGATGAGGACAGGATGTTCTATCTGTAATCGCGTGATGCCACGCGAATAGCCTGAGCCTTGCGCGTGAGATCACGCGCATCGCCACGCATCCTGCGGGCGGCCTTCGGGCCGCCCGCTTTCGTTTTGCAGGGCAGTTTGCGGCACGCTTACGGTTATAGGCGGCTCTCGCGCGCGAACGACTCGTTCGCGTAAAAATCGTTTTGCGGGCCGCCGGTTCGGCGCTAACCTGCTGAGCTTCTACTCGAAGCCTCGCGATATGAACCACGAACTCACCTCGTCCGAACCCGCGCTCGCGCCCACGCCGACATCGCGGGAAATCTTCGGCGGCTTTCTCGGCCTCGGGCTGATTTCATTCGGCGGCGCCCTGCCGCTCGCGCGCCGCGCGATCGTCGAACAGCGCCGCTGGCTCAGCGCCGACGAATTCACCGATCTGCTCGGCCTCTGTCAATTCCTGCCGGGCGGCAACGTCATCAATCTCGCGGTCGCGCTCGGCATGCGCTTTCGCGGCGTGCCCGGCGCGCTCGCGGGCCTGCTCGGACTCATCGCCGGGCCCTCGCTCGTCGTGATCGGACTCGGCGTGCTTTACGAGCACACGCAGAACGATCCGCACGTGCGCCATCTGTTCGCGGGACTCGCGGCCGCGGCCTCGGGATTGCTGATCGCGATGGCGATCAAGATCGTGCTGCCGTTGCGCAACCAGCCGCTGGCCGCGCTGATCGCGGTACTCGGCTTCATCGCGATTGCGATCCTGCGCGTTCCGCTTCTGCCGACAATGCTCGTGCTCACGCCGATCAGCATCTATCTCGCAGCGAGGAACGCACGATGAACGACACGCTCGTTTCTCTCGCCATCATCTTCAGCCAGCTTTCGCTGCTCGCGTTCGGCGGCGGCAATACGATTCTTCCGGAAATGCAGCGGCAGGTGGTCGAGGTGCATCACTGGATGCCGGCCAGCGAATTCAGCGCGCTGTTCGCGCTGGCGCAGGCCGCGCCGGGGCCGAACCTGATGATCGTGACGCTGATCGGCTGGCATGTGGCCGGCTGGGCCGGCATGCTCGTGACGTCGATCGCGAAGTTCGGACCGTCGTCGCTCGTAACGGTCCTCGCGCTACATGCGTGGGATCGCTTCAAGGACCGCCCGTGGCGGCGCTATGCGCAACTCGGGCTCGTGCCGGTGACGGCCGGCATCGTCGCGGCCAGCGCGGCGCTGATCGCGAAAGCATCGAACCCGAACGCGATCGCATGGGCCATCACCGCGTTCACCGCCGTGCTGGCGACGAAGACGCGCATTCATCCGCTCTGGCTGCTGGCGGCCGGCAGCCTGATCGGGCTGACCGGCTTCGGGCAGGTGTGATGGCAGATGCGATGCGAGGCTGAGGCAACGCTAACGCAGCGCGAGCGGGCCGACGCAACCCGCTCGCCCTTGGCCTACTGAAACGCCACCTCGGCGAAACTGCGCAGCTTGCGGCTATGCAGGCGGTGCAGCCCGTTCGTGCGCAAGATCTCCATCGCCATCACGCCGATCTGCAAATGCTGATCGACCTGCGCGCGATAGAACTGATCTGCCATGCCGGGCAGCTTCAGTTCGCCATGCAAGGGCTTGTCCGAGACGCACAACAAGGTGCCGTAAGGCACGCGGAAGCGGAAGCCGTTCGCGGCGATCGTCGCGCTTTCCATGTCGAGCGCGATCGCGCGGCTCTGCGACAGCCGCTGCACCGGCTCGCGATGATCGCGCAGTTCCCAGTTGCGGTTGTCGACGCTCGCCACCGTGCCCGTGCGCATCACGCGCTTCAACTCGACGCCGTCGAGCTGCGTAACCTGCGCGACCGCGCGCTCGAGCGCGACCTGCACTTCGGCAAGCGCCGGGATCGGCACCCATAGCGGCAGATCGGCATCGAGCACATGGTCTTCGCGCACATAGCCGTGCGCGAGCACGTAGTCGCCGAGACGCTGCGTGTTGCGCAGACCCGCGCAGTGGCCGAGCATGATCCACGCATGCGGACGCAGCACCGCGATGTGATCGGTAATGGTCTTCGCATTCGACGGCCCGACCCCGATGTTGACCATCGTGATGCCGCTGCCGTCCGCGCGCTTCAGGTGATACGCGGGCATCTGCGGCAGACGCGGCGGCGGCGCGCCTTCCTGCGCCTGCTCGCCGAGATTCTCGTTATAGGTAATCACGTCGCCGGGCTCGACGAACGACGTGTATTCGCTGCGATGGGCGCGCAGTTGCTCGTCGTCGGTACGGGCCATCATCGTGCGGCCTAACTTGACGAACTCGTCGATATAGAACTGGTAGTTCGTGTACAGCACGTAGTTCTGCACGTGCGTCGGCGAGGTCGCCGTGTAGTGCTTCAGCCGATGCAGCGAGAAGTCGACGCGCGCCGCCGTGAAAAGCGCGAGCGGATGCGGCTCGCCCGGCATCGGCTCGTACGTGCCGTTGACGATGCGGTCGTCGAGCAGCGCGAGGTCCGGCGTGTCGAAGATGTCGCGCATCAGGAACAGACGCTCTCGGTCCAGATCGCCTTCGAGGTGAATGCCCTCGGCGAACGCGAAGTGAATCGGAATCGGCTGGTCCGACACGCCGACCTCGATCTGCACATGATGGTTCTTCGCGAGCAGGCGCAACTGCTCGCGATAGTAGTCGCCGAACAGATCGGGACGCGTGACCGTCGTCTCGAACACGCCCGGCCCGGCGACGAAGCCGTACGAGCGGCGCGAATCGACGTGCGTGTTGACCTCGGTGCGCACGCGCACGAACGGATAGCACGCGCGCACGCGGCGCTCGAACAGTTCGTTGCGGCGATAACGCGCGAACGCATCGCGCAGAAACGACGTGTTCGCCTCGTAGATCGCGGCGAGGCGGGTGACGGCCTCGGCCGCGTCGTCGAAGCCTTCGGTCGGGAAGCTGTTGGCGGGCGTCTGCAGCGCGCGCTGATTGATATCGTTGTTCATCATCGTTCACCCCTATTGATGAGACGACATTACCACGGAACACGCGCGCGCCACATGGCCTCGCGGCGTTCCCGGCACGGTTCGCGCGCGGCGCGCGAAAGCGGCGCAAAATAAGGCTTCGCGACCGTACGCGAGGCCGGATTTGCTAGAATCGGCGCATCCCATCGGAGAATCACCATGAAGCCGCTCCTTCCCGTCGCCGTTGCGCTGGCCCTCGCCTTCGGCAACGCCGCGATGGCTGCCCAGCCCGTCGACGAACCGCCGCCCGCCGACGCGCCCCAGTCCGCCAATGAACGGGCCGGTCTGCCCGACCTGGACAAGATCAACCGTCCGGGCGCCGAGGTCAGCTCGAAGGTCGACATCAACGTTCCGCGCACGCCGAGCTTCCACGAAGTCAGCCCGAACGGCACCGAAATTACCGAATACCGCGACAAAGGCAAGCCGGTCGAAATCAACGTGCACTCGAATTTCGGCACGCGCTATCAGATGAGCGCGCCGCTCGACACCTCGCCCACTGTCCACGACAGCGGCCGTCCGAGTACGCGCTTGCCTTCGGTGAATCTGCACTATTGAGCCGATGCGCGTGGGCGCGGCTGTCGTGGGCCGCCGCGCCTGATTCCGGTGGCTGGCGGGTTGCTCCGGCGCTACATGTGGCAATGCGCCCGTCGCGCTTGTCCTGTTTGCCGGCGAGTCCAGCCGGAATCGCCCGCGTCCCGCCGCATCGTTCGACACCGTATTCGCAACATCCATTCGCCACACTTCGCACTGGCCGCATCGCGCCAGCCCGAGCAACCTGATCCGACGTTTCCCGCATGGCTGTCTTCACCGCTGTCAACGAATCCCAACTCGCAGAATGGATGCGTCACTACGATCTCGGCGATGTCGTCGAGCTTCGCGGCATCTCGTCCGGTATTGAAAACAGCAACTTCTTCCTGACGACGACGCGCGGCGAATACGTGCTGACGATTTTCGAAAAGCTGACCGCCGAGCAGTTGCCCTTCTATCTGGACCTGATGCGCCACCTCGCCGCGCACCGCGTGCCGGTGCCGGACCCGATGCCGCGCCTCGACGGCGCGCTGTTCGGCATGCTGCTCGGCAAGCCCGCGACCATCGTGACGAAGCTCGAAGGCAAGCCGGAACTCGCGCCGGGCGTCGAGCACTGCGTCGAAGTCGGGCAGATGCTCGCGCGCATGCACCTCGCGGGCCGCGACTATCCGCGCTATCAGCCGAATCTGCGCAGCCTGCCGTGGTGGCGCGAGACCGTGCCGACCATCCTGCCGTTTCTCGAAGGCGAGCCGCGCGAGTTGCTGGCGTCCGAGCTCGCGCATCAGGAAGCGTTCTTCGCCTCGGCCGATTACGCGGCGCTGCCCGCAGGCCCGTGCCATGCCGACCTGTTCCGCGACAATGCGATGTTCGCGCATGCGGCGCCCGATACGGGCCACGAAGTGCGGCTCGGCGGCTTCTTCGACTTCTATTTCGCCGGTTGCGACAAGTGGCTGTTCGACGTCGCGGTGACCGTCAACGACTGGTGCGTCGACCTCGCGACCGGCAAGCTCGACGCCGCGCGCACCGAAGCGCTGTTGCGCGCGTACCAGACGGTGCGGCCGTTCACCGCCGAGGAAAACCGCCACTGGGGCGACATGCTGCGAGCGGGTGCGTACCGTTTCTGGGTCTCGCGCCTGTATGATTTTCACCTGCCGCGCGCGGCCGAGCTGCTCAAGCCGCACGATCCCGGCCATTTCGAACGCATTCTGCGCGAACGCCTCGCCGGCGTCGCGCATCCAGGCATCCCTACCTCATGCAACTGATCGAAGTCCCCGCGAAAACCGGCTATGTATGGTTCCGGCAAGGTATCTGGCTGTTCCGTAAGAATCCGCTCGCGTTCCTGACGCTGTTCTTCACCTATGTGCTGGTGATGACGCTCGTTTCGCAGATTCCGGTGATCGGCGGCGTGTTGCCGCTGCTGTTCATTCCCGGCGTCGCGGTCGGCTTCATGGCCGCGTGCCGCAACACGATCGCGGGCAAGCCGGTGTTCCCGACCATCCTCGTGGATGGCTTTCATTCGTACGGCCCGGTGGTCGCGCGGCGGCTGCTCGTGCTCGGCGCGCTGTATGTCGTCGCGATGGCGCTCGTGCTGGCCGGCTCCGCGCTCGCCGACGGCGGCATGCTGCTGAAGGTGATGCTCGGCGGCGCGCAGCTGGATCAGGACGCGATCGTCAACAGCAACATCCCGCTCGCGGTGCTCACGGCGCTCGCGTTCTATGTGCCGGTTGCGATGCTGTTCTGGTTCTCGCCGATTCTCGCCGCCTGGCACGACGTGCCGCCCGTCAAGGCGATGTTCTTCAGCGTCGTCAGTTGCTGGCGCAATCGCGGTGCTTTCGTCGTGTTCGTGGCGCTGTGGTTCGCGGTCGCGACGCTGGTGTCGTTCGGTCTGTCCGCGGTGATGCAGGCGCTCGGCGCCGCCGACTTCGCGTTCGCGGTCCTGATGCCCGCGACGATGATCGTCACGACCATGCTGTACTGCTCGTTCTACGCGACCTACCGCGGCTGCTTCGGCGTGCAGACACCGCAAACGCCGGATCTGCCGACCAAACCGGCGGCCTGATCGACCGCTTGCATGCGGGCGTCGTCGGGATGCCCGCGTTTTCTTCGCGCGGCTTTCCTTCGCTTTCCTGCTTTAGCGGCCGCCTTTCGCGCTACCCGCCGCTCCCCGCCCGTGCCTCTGCCTGTGCTCACCGGCCCGCATCGATTTGCGGCACAATGGTTTGCGTGCAATTCATTCGTACGCTCTTTCAGCCGAGATGCACCATGACACAGCGCCCCATCCTGCCTTTCACGCTCGACGAGCAACTCTGCTTCGCGCTCTACTCGACCTCGCTTGCGATGACGAAAGCGTACAAGCCGCTGCTCGACAAGCTCGGACTCACGTATCCGCAATATCTGGCCATGCTCGTGCTATGGGAAGCCGACGACGTCGCGGTCAAGGACATGGCCGCGCGCCTGAATCTCGATCCGGCCACCGTCACACCGCTGCTCAAGCGCCTCGAAGCGCAAGGCCTCGTCGAGCGCGTGCGCGGCGTCGACGATGAACGCATCGTCTATATCCGCCTCAGCAGCGCGGGCAAGGCGCTCAAGCGCCAAGCACGCGAGGTGCCTGCCGAAATTCTCTGCGCGACCCAGCAGACGCCGGACTTTCTGCTGCGTCTGCGCGACGACCTGACGCGCTTGCGCACGACGCTCAACGATTACATGGACCAGTAGTGCAATCACAGCAAAAGACTTGTTCCGGTATCCACTCAAATTTAATTTGCACACAAATCATTTGTGTACTATCTTAACGACATGCCGCTTCGTAACTACCTCGCAACCACCCGGCCGGACCGGAAAGCAACACGAAGCGGCAAGCATGCAAACCCTGACAACCCAGCTAAGGAGCAGCACCATGAACATCCTCTACAAGGCAAGCGCAACGAGCACCGGTGGCCGCGACGGCCGCGCAGTATCGTCGGACAATGCATTGGACGTGAAGCTGGCAGCACCGCGTGAACTGGGCGGCAACGGCGCAGCGGGCACGAACCCCGAACAACTCTTCGCAGCCGGCTACTCGGCCTGTTTCCTGAGCGCGATGAAGTTCGTCGCCGGCCAGCGCAAGCAGGCGTTGCCGGCCGACACGCAGGTCTCGGCCGAGGTCGGCATCGGCCCGAACGACAAGGGCGGCTTCGCGCTCGACATCGATCTGCGAATCTCGCTGCCCGGCCTCGCCGCGGATGCGGCGCAGGAACTGGTCGATGCCGCGCACCAGGTCTGCCCGTACTCGAACGCCACGCGCAACAACGTCGCGGTGCGTCTGCACGTCGCTTAAGCTGGGTTCGCCGCTGCGTTAGTCGTTGCGCGTTGCGGCGGCCTTTGCTCATGGCAGCATAGGCGATGGTGCTGATAAGCACGCCGCCAATGAGCGCCGCCGGCGCAACACCCTCGCGCGCTCGCGAACAGAGCCCGCCCCTGCACAATAGGGGCGGGCGCTGACGCATTGGGCGCACGGGGCACGCAATCTGCTGCACTGGCTTTCGAGCCCCCTTCATTCCGACCGACGCGCTCGATGACACTTGCCCGCCGCCTGAACGACATCTTCGATACCGGCCTCGTCTGGTTCCGCCGCGACCTGCGCAGCACGGACCACGCGGCGCTGTACTACGCGCTCAAGCATTGCGAGCGCGTCTGGTGCGTATTCGTGTTCGACACGACGATCCTGCAACCGTTGATCGACGCGTGGCAGGCGCGCCATCCGGGCGAGCGGGCTCCGGATCGTCGTATCGACTTCATTCTCGAGTCATTGCGCGAGCTTGGCGACGCGTTGCGCGCACACGGCGGCGGTCTCGTCGTGCTGTACGGCGATCCGGCCGAGCAGGTGCCGAAGCTCGCCGCGGAACTGCGCGTCGATGCCGTATTCGCGAATCACGACTACGAACCGGTCGCGCTCGAACGCGACGAAACCGTGCGCGTGCGCCTCGCGCAAGCGGGGCGTCGGTGGCTAACGTTCAAGGATCAGGTGATTTTCGAGCGCGACGAACTGCTGACCGGCCAGCACAAACCGTTCACGGTATTCACGCCGTACAGGAACGCGTGGCTCAAACAACTCGATGCATTCGACCTGAAGCCCTACCCCGTGGAAACCTACGCGAAGCATCTCGCGGCGCTGCCGCGCAAGCTCGACCGGCAATTACCCACGCTCGACCAGCTCGGTTTCGCGCCGAGCAATCTGGCAGACCTGAAGCTGCCTGCCGGCATGAGCGGCGCCCGGCATTTGCTCGACGACTTCCTGACGCGCATCGACAGCTATGCCGAGCGGCGCGATTTTCCCGCCGCGAAGGGGCCGAGCTATCTGTCAGTGCATCTGCGCTTCGGCACGGTGTCGATCCGCACGCTCGCGCGGCTCGCCTACGAAACGTCGCTACAGCCCGACGGACAAGGCGCGGCGACGTGGCTCTCCGAACTGATCTGGCGCGATTTCTATTTCATGATCCTCGCGCATCATCCGCGCCTCGCAAAGGGCGCCTCGTTCAAGCCGGAATACGAGCAGTTGCGCTGGGAACAAGGCCCCGCAGCCGACGCCGCATTCGCCGCGTGGTGCGACGGCCGCACCGGCTATCCGCTCGTCGACGCGGCCATGCTGCAACTGAACCGCACCGGCTACATGCACAACCGCTTGCGAATGGTGACGGCGAGTTTCCTCACGAAGGATCTCGGCGTGGACTGGCGCCGCGGCGAACGCTATTTCGCCGATCGGCTCAACGACTTCGATTTCTCCGCGAACAATGGCGGCTGGCAGTGGGCGGCATCAACGGGCTGCGACGCGCAGCCGTACTTCCGCATCTTCAACCCGGTCACGCAATCCGAAAAATTCGACCCGGACGGGCGCTTTATCCAACGCTATCTCCCGCAGCTTACGAAGCTGCCGGCAAAATGGATTCACGCGCCGTGGCTGGCGGGCGCGGAACGGCTGGCGGAATTCGGCGTGGTGCTGGGCGGGAATTATCCCGAGCCGATCGTCGATCATGCGCAGGCGCGCCTGCGTACACTGGCCCGTTTCGGCAAGTGAGTGCCCGCTTACATCATTGAAGAAAAACGCCTGGAGGGATGAAGATGCGCCGTCTGCCGTCGCTGCTCGTGTTTCTGATTCTGACGCTTGCGGCCGGCTGGGCCGCAAGCCTGTCCTTGCCGGACGCTTGGTACGCGGGACTGCAAAAGCCCGCGTTCAATCCGCCGAACTGGGTCTTCCCGCCGGTCTGGAGCGTGCTCTACGTGCTGATGGCGTTTTCCGCGTGGCGCGTATGGAAGCACAATGGCCTGAGCGCGGCAATCGTCCTGTGGGTGGTTCAGTTGGTGTTCAACGCCGCGTGGATGTGGCTATTCTTCGGTCTGCATCGGCCGGAAATGGCATTAGCCGATATCGTGATTCTGCTGGTGCTGATCGTTATGCTGACCGGCGTCTTCTGGCGACGGGACCGCCTGGCCGGTGTGATGCTGATGCCGTACGTGATCTGGGTCGCGTACGCGGCGCTACTGAATTACGCGCTCTGGCAGTTGAATCCGGCTGCTTGACGCGGAGCCGATTGGTTGGGCGTTGGGCGCGCAGGCTGCCCGGCGGCAACTACGCTGAAAAACCCGTGGCGGTTCGCGATACCTGAGCGGCTCGCCCCGCACATCGGCGCCTCACCACACGCCGATGTCTTTCCGACTATCGCGACGCTCGCGCCTGCTTAGCCGTAGTGCTGGCTCATCCACGACGGCTGGCGCACGCTGCCTTCGCGGTCCAGTTTGCGCATGCGGAATTCGAGATCGTAGAGATCGGTCGCTTCGGAGAGGTAGTCGTCGGCGCGCTCTTTTGCGAGTTGGTCCGGCGATTTGGTCAGAAACAGGAACAGGCGGCTAAGCAGATACATGGTCGACCTCGGAAATGAAGGCTGTGCGTTACAACTAAGGGATAACCCGTATTATAGGGAAAACCCTAGTTTCGCGCTACTGCTCATTTTCGAGGCGCGCTTCCGGTGTCATCTCCCGGCCGACGACGCCGCCAGGCCTTCCACGGCACGTCTCGCATCCGTGCGGCGCTGATGCCTGAAAAACTCCCACAGCATGGCGCTCGCGTCCGGACCTTTGGCGGAATGGAACGGCAATGCGTCGTCGCCGCCCGCCCATGCGTGGCCGAGCCCCTGCACACGGCACACCCGCACCACACGCCGGCCGCCGCGCAGATAGTCGCGCATCACTACGCCGCCCTTGCGGTCTTCGCGCATTTCGCCGGCCCGGCGTGCGCCGTCGGCGTCGACGAGACGGTTCAGACGCAGGAACTGCGCCGCCAGCTGGTCCGCGTTGACGGGCGCGACCACGTGATCGGCGTCGCCGTGGATGATGAGCGCCGGCATGCCCGGATATTGCGCAACGTCCGTCATTTCGTCGACGAGCTCGGCCGGTTCGCGGCGCACGCCGCGCCGCATCACGTCCATGGCGGCGATGCCCGAGCGGGCCTCGCCGATTGCGGGGCCGGAATGCAGCGCGACCGCGGCGAAACGATCCGGATAGTTGAGCGCCAGCAGCGCCGTCAGGCCCGCGCCCGCGGAAATCCCGGCCACGTAGACGCGCTCCCGGTCGAAACCATGCTGCGCGACGAGCTCGTCGACGAGCGACACCACCGCGCGCGCCTCGGCGCCGCCCGCGCTGTCGCTGGCGTCGTACCAGTGCCAGCAGCGGTGCGAGTGCGCGTGCTTCGACTGCTCCGGGTACACCACCGCAAAGCCGTAGCGATCGGCGAGCAGATTCATGCGCGTGCCCTCGGCGAATTCGTCGATGGATTGCGTGCAGCCGTGCAGCATCACGACGAGCGGCATCGCTTCCAGCGCATGGCCCGACGGCACATACAGCCCGTACTGCAGATGATTGACGAGCCGCCCCGGCGCCACCGGCGCGGAGTGGAACGAGCGCGTCCACGAGCCGCTCGCCCACGCGGCCGCGCGCGGCCGCACGCGCGACTCGCGCTTCACGGGCGTGCGCAGCGCGTCGGCCGGCTTGAGCGGACGAGCCTTGCTCGACGGTTTGTTGGCGGCGGCGCGCACGGGTCGCGCCGGTGCGCGTCGGGTGGACTTTTGCGCATGTTCGGTTTGAATCGCGAGCAGGCGCTTCAAACCGCGCAGCCAGATTTTCGATAGGCTTTTTGCCATCGGCGATAACCTCGCAAAAAGGGACAGTGCAAACCGGCGAAAAACGCGAGTTCACACGAAGTTGTGCAATGCACAATAACATCATTTTTCATGCGTTGCCGAAGACTGACAATCATGCCGAGTCCGATTTTCTCTCCGGCGAACCTTGTTGCCATCCTGCCGTCGAACCCTAACCGCTGCTCGTCGACGTCCACGACAGGCACCCGGTAAGCACCGCGCAAGCTGGCACGACGTCCCGTTCGCCAGCCAACATTTGGCGCGTAAATGCGCGGTGCGCGGCAAGACCGGCGAGCGACACCCGTCTATACTGGCGGTTAATGCCGAAGGTCCCAACCCGGGCGAAAGCGGCGTCCGTGCCGGCCGCGCGCCGGTTCGGCTACCCACCCACCTCATTTCACGCGGCCCACGTCGCACTTTAGCCATGCCCGACTTACCGATCCACCTGTGGTATTCGATTACCAGCCTCGGCGGCGCCGGCCTCACGCTGCCGCTCGCGTTCGCCATCGCACTCTGGCTGGCGGTCGGCTACTCGTGGCGGCTCGCGGCCGGCTGGCTGCTGCTGCTCGGCGCGGCCATCGGCATCGTGACGGTGACCAAGCTGGCCTTCCTCGGCTGGGGCGTCGGCGTGCGGGAACTCGATTTCACTGGCGTCAGCGGCCACGCGACGCTGTCCACGGCGGTCTACCCGGTCGCGATGTTCCTGATGCTGTTGCCCGCGCGGCCCGCCATCCGTCTGCTCGGCGTGCTGGCGGGGCTGGCCGCCGGCATCGCGGTGGGCTTGTCGCGCGTCGTGCTGAGCGCGCATTCGCCGTCCGAAGCGGTCACCGGCTGCATCGTCGGCGCGCTCGCGGCGCTGCTGTTCGTGCGCATCGCGTGGAATGCCGAGCCGGGGCGCCTCGCAGCGCTGCCAGTCGCCGTCAGCATGATGGTGCTCGCCATCGCGATGCACGACGTGCATGTGCCGACGCAGCGCTGGGTCACGCATATCGCGCTGAAGGTGTCCGGCCACGACCGGCCGTTCATCCGCGCCAAGTGGAAGGCCGCGCGCGAGATTCGTCCGGCCAGCCTGCCGCTGTCGCAAACGCTCAATACGCTCGCGCCGCAGCACGCGTCTCACGTCTGAGCGGCACGGCGCCGCTCTCTTCGGGTTTGCTGCGAGCGTTCCTCGCAGTTCCCGGTTCCCCGCCGATCCTGTCCCGATCCACGAGCGCTGCACGCCGAAAATGAAGCGTCAGCCTCGATCGCCGGTCATGCGCACACCGCTATAACCGCGCATATATTACGATAGCGTTTTTAAACCGCTGCTTCCCGTCCACGTCAGACTTTCAGGTCCTTCATGACACTCTCCCGCCATCTGAAGAAATACGCGCTTTGCGTCGCAAGCGCCGTCTCCGTTGTGGTCAGCGTGAACGCCCACGCCGACGAACTCGTGGTCTCCGCCGCCGCCAGCCTGACCAACGCGTTCAAGGCAGTCGGCGACGCGTTCCAGCAGCAGCATCCGGGCACCAAGGTTCTGCTGAACTTCGGCGCGTCCGACGTGCTGATGCAGCAGATCGTCAAGGGCGCGCCGGCCGACGTGTTCGCCTCGGCGGACCAGAAGGCGATGGACATGGCCGCCTCGCAAAAAGTGATCGTGCCGTCCACGCGGCGCGACTTCGCGGCCAATTCGCTGGTGCTGATCGTGCCGAACGACAGCCACTTCGCCCCGGCGAGCCTCAACGATCTGACGACCGCGAACGTGAAGCGCGTCGCGTTCGGCGATCCGGCTTCGGTGCCGGTCGGCCGCTATACGCAAGGCGCGCTGAAGGCTGCCGGCGTGTGGGACGCGGTCAACGCGAAGGCCGTGCTCGCGGCGAACGTGCGCCAGAGCCTCGACTACGTCGCGCGCGGCGAAGTCGACGCCGGCTTCGTGTTCGGCACCGACGCCGCGATCATGCCCGACAAGGTCAAGGTCGCGCTGAGCCTGCCGACGCAAACGCCGATCACCTATCCGATCGCGCAGGTCGACGGCAGCCATCACGCGGCCGACGCCCAGGCGTTCATCGACTTCGTGCTGTCGCCGGCCGGCCAGGCCGTGCTCGCGAAGTACGGCTTCAAGCCCGCGCACTGATCGACGGGAAAGCACACGTCATGCAACAGGCCTGGGTTCCGCTGCTGCTGTCGCTGAAGGTGGCGGGCTGGGCCACCGCGCTGAATCTCGTGCTCGGCGTCGCGGCGGGGCTCGGTCTGTCGCGCTGGCGCTCCGGCGCGCGCGACGTGATCGACTCGCTGCTGATGCTGCCGCTCGTGCTGCCGCCGACCGTGCTCGGCTACTACCTGCTTGTGCTGCTCGGCCGGCGCGGCGTGATCGGCGCGTGGCTCGACCGCTTCGACATCCAGCTCGTGTTCACATGGCAGGGCGCGGTGATCGCCTCGACAGTGGTGGCGTTTCCGCTCGTGCTGAAGTCGGCGCGTGCCGCCTTCGAGGGCGTCGATCCGCAGTTGGAGCGCGCGGCGCGCACGCTCGGCGTCAGCGAAGCGGCGATCTTCTTTCGCGTGACGCTGCCGCTTGCCGCGCGCGGCATTCTCGCCGGCGGCCTGCTCGCGTTCGCGCGCGCGCTCGGCGAATTCGGCGCGACGCTGATGATCGCCGGCAATCTGCCGGGCCGCACGCAGACGCTCTCGGTCGCGGTCTACTCGGCCGTGCAGGCCGGCGACGACAGCACCGCGAACTTCCTCGTGCTCGTAACCTCGGCGACGTGCGTCACGATCCTGCTGCTCGCGGGGCGGCTCGTGCCGCAGCACACGCTTCTGAGGTCTCGCTGACATGCCGCTCGACGTCGCCATCCGCAAGACCTTCGAGACCGCCGAGCGCCGCTTCACGCTCGACGTTTCGTTCCGCGCGAACACCCAGCGGCTCGTGCTGTTCGGCCCGTCCGGCGCGGGCAAGAGCCTGACGCTGCAGGCGATTGCCGGTTTGCTGCGCCCCGACGAGGGATCGATCACGCTGCACGGCACCACGCTGTTCGACAGCGCGAGCGGCGTCGATCAGAAACCGCAGGCGCGCAAGATCGCGTATCTGTTTCAGGACTACGCGCTGTTCCCGCATCTCAACGTGCGGCAGAACATCGGCTTCGGGCTGCGCCGGGGCTGGTTCAATCCGCGCGCGCGCGGCTCGCATCCGCAGGTCGATTACTGGCTCGAGGCGCTGGAGTTGAGGGGCGTCGCGGGCAATCACCCGGTGCAACTGTCCGGCGGGCAGAAGCAGCGCGTCGCACTGGCGCGGGCGCTGGTCGCGCAGCCGCGCCTGCTGTTGCTCGACGAGCCGTTTTCCGCGCTCGACAGCGCGCTGCGCCAGCGCATGCGGCGCGAACTGTCGGACCTGCAAACGCGGCTCGATATTCCGATGGTGCTGATTACGCACGATCCCGACGACGTCGCGGCATTCGGCGATCAGGTCGTGCAGGTCAACGATGGCCGCGTGCGCGAAGACCATCCGTTCGCGGGGTATGTGCGCAGCGAGTCATAAGGGCGCGGTCTCGCCGTCCCTGCCACCGCTCAGTCCTTCACGCCGAGTATCACGCTCGACGCCTTGAACGCGGCCACCGCGCTCGCGCCTTCCCGTAAGCCGAGTGCGTTGGCGCTTTCGTTGGTGACGACCGCGGTCATGACCGCGCCGCCGTCGAGCGCCAGCGACACTTCCGCGTTCACCGCACCGCGCTTCACGCTCTGCACGGCGCCGCGCAACTGATTGCGCGCCGATAGCCTGAGCGGCGCGCCGTCTGCGCCATCGACGAGCAGCACGACCCACGACGCCTTGATCAGCGCGAACGCCACCGTGCCCTCGGCGAGCCCCAGCGCCTCGGTGCTCTCGTGCGTGAGCACGGCGACAATCGCCTGGCCGCCGGGCAGCGCGAGCGTGACTTCGTCGTTGACGCTGCCGCGCGTAATCGCCGAAACGGTGCCGTAGAACTGGTTGCGCGCGCTGGTCTTCACGCCGATGCGGCCGATCAGGTCCCAGTCCGTCGCGAAACCTTCGATCGCCGCACCCGCGCGTTCGAGAAAACGCCGATGCTCGCGCTCGACCGCGCGAAACGTCGCGATCAGCTTCACCGCGCGCGGCGTGAGCGTGGTGCCGCCACCGCCCTTGCCGCCCGTCATCCGCACGACGAGCGGTTCGCCCGCGAGGTTGTTCATCGTGTCGATGGCGTCCCACGCGCCTTTGTAGCTGATGCCGACCGCCTTCGCCGCGCTCGTGATCGAGCCGGTTTCGCCGATCGCCGCGAGCAGCGCGATGCGCGCCGCGCCGCCGAGCGTCTGCGTGCCGGCTTGAAACCAGACGGAGCCGCCGAGTTCGAGGGATTCGCGAGGGGGATCGGTGCGGTCGGTGGGCATGGCGGGAGAAGTTGAAGGGCCGGGGCGAGGGCTAGGGTCCGGAAAGGACCGCGAATCATTATAACGACACGGTCTTTGTCGACCATGAGTAGCGCTTACGGCATGCCGATCCGCCGCCGCGTGGAAATTTTTGCCCATTATTTCGGCTTGAAAGGTGCCGGGGCGGTAATCCGTGTATCGTCGTCGCTGCTGCCGTGCATCGGTGTACGGATCACGATCACGACGCTGCAACCGGCCGCCAGATAGAAGCGTATTCGACAGGAGACATTTCATGTGCCGCTGGCTCGCTTATTCCGGCAAACCGCTTCAGCTCGAAACGGTGCTGTTCAACGCCAAGCATTCGCTGATCGATCAGAGCCTGCATTCGCGGCTCGGCAACACGACCACCAACGGTGACGGCTTCGGAATCGGCTGGTACGGCCATCCGACCGACATTCCGTTCCGCTATCGCTGCATTCAGCCGGCGTGGAGCGATCGCAATCTGCGTGAAGCCGCGCGCGCGATTCGCGCGCCGATGTTCGTCGCGCACATACGCGCGGCGACCGGCACGCCTTCGCAGGAAACCAACTGTCATCCGTTTCGCCACGGCCGGTGGCTGTTCGCGCACAACGGCCTCGTGCGCAACTATCCGGCGCTGCGTCGCGATCTGATGGTCGCGATCGACCCGGAACTGTTCCCGTCGGTCGAGGGATCGACCGATTCCGAAGTGCTGTTCTTCCTCGCGCTCACGTTCGGTCTCGAACTGGCGCCCGTCACCGCGCTCAGGCGCATGGTGGCGTTCGTCGAGGAAACCGGCCGCCGCCACGGCGTGGATCAGCCGCTGAACATGACCGTCTGCGCAACCGACGGCGAGCAGATCGTGGCGGTGCGTTATTCGAGTGAACAGCAATCACGCTCGCTGTATCACAGCACGTCGTTCCATCATCTGCACGAGTTGTATCCCGACGATCCGCGCATCGCGATGGTCGGTGAAGATGCGTTTCTGGTCCTGTCGGAACCGCTCTCCGATTTGCCGGACTGGTGGGAGGAAATTCCGGAGAGCACGGTGGTGGTGGCGCGCGGCGGGGAGATCGAGCAGTTTCCGTTTGAGCCTCAAATGGCTTGAGGGGCTTGAACCGGATAATCGCAGGGGCGGAGCATCGAAGATGCTCTGCCCCGCACGCGCCTACGTCGCATACTGCGCAACCCCATTCCCAAACGACCAGTTCTCTTTCTCCACCTCGACGAGGTTGATGAACACATCCTCGCGCCGCACGCCCGGCGATTTCGCCAGTTCATCGACGATCCGCCGGTACAGCGCCTTCTTCTGCTCGATCGTGCGCGTGTTGCTCACGGTCAACTGGATCACGACGAAATCGTCGCCACGCTCGATGTTCTGATACTGCCGGTCATAGATCATGTTGCCCGGCGTGTGCTCCGTAATCAGCATGAACATGTCGTCGGGCGGCACGTTGAACGTGTCCACCAGCGAGCGCTGGATGCCCGCAGTCAGCGCTTCGCGGTATTCGGCCGGCTTGCCGGCGCGCAGTGAGATTCGGGTGAGCGGCATGATCGACTCCTGTTGCGGTGTTGGGTTAAACACAGCTTAGGCACGCTCAGTCATAATAAACAGATATCTTCGCCTATTTCATCCATATTCATTGGAAATGAAAGTGCTCGATCTCGATGCGGTGCGGGCATTCGTGCTCGTCGCCGATCTGCGCAGCTTCACGCGCGCCGCCGACGCGCTCGACACCACGCAATCGGCCGTCAGCCTCAAGCTGAAGCGGCTCGAAGCGCATCTCGGCAAGCCGTTGCTCGAACGCACGCCGCGCCTCGTGCGCCTGTCCGCCGATGGCAACGCGTTTCTCGGCGCGGCGCGCGAACTGCTGAATGCGCACGAGCGCGCATTGGGCGCGCTGTCGGTGGAACGGCGCCGGCTCGCGCTCGGGCTCAGCGAGCATGTCGCGGGTCCCGATCTGCCGCAGTTGCTCAGGCGGCTCAATGCGCACGATCCGGGGCTCGTGATCGAGCTGCATATGGGGACGTCGGCGGCACTGCTCACGCAATTCGACGAGCGCCGGCTCGACGCGGCGATCATCCGCTATGGCGCGGACGAGCCGCCGCGCGACGATGCGCAGACGCTCTTCAGCGAACCGCTCGGCTGGCTCGCCTCGCCCGCGTGGCTGCCGCGCGTCGGCGAGCCCCTCGCGCTGGCATTGCTGAGCCCGCCGTGCAAGGTGCGCGACGTCGCGCTGCGCGCGCTGACGGCGGCGGGGGTTGCGTGGCAGGAAGTGTTTGTCGGCGGCGGCATGGCCGCGGTGGGCGCGGCGGTGGCGGCAGGGCTCGCCGTCTCGCCGCTCGCGCGCCGGGTTGCGCCGCGCGGTCTCGTCGACGTCGGTGCGCGGCTCGGCTTGCCGGAGCTGCCGGAATCGCGCGTGACGCTGCATTCGCGCGTGCGCGATCCGCGCTCGGCGGAAACGCTGCGGTTGCTGGCGAATGGGTTAGCGACGGGGTAACACTGCGTTCGCAAGTACGCGCTTCGCGCCCGGCACACGCCCCGTTTGCCGTCAAACAGATCGGATGGGCGACGGCACAACGCGTCGGCCACAACACGTCCCCGCCGAAATAACGCTCAGTGAATAATCGGCGGCAACGAGCCGCTGCGAGCGGTCGCCGGATTAGGCGCAGTGCCCATCGGCGCGATGTCGCCAACGTTCACGGACGCGGCCGGCGCAGTCTGCACGGCCGGCGCGACCGGATTCGTGCTCGCCGCCACCGGCTTCGCCGCGACCTTCGCGACATGCGGGCGAACCGTATGCCCCGGCGCAAAGTCCGCGTGCATCACCTTGCCCTGCGTCGATTTCGCACGCGCAAGCTGCGCATGTGGCTGCTCATGTGGCTGTGTACGCTGCTTCACGGCCTGCGCGCTCACGCCCGCATGCGCTCGGCCCCTACCCAAGGCCGCCAACTTCATGCCGCCCTTCGCAGCCCCGCTCGCCGCCACCTTTTTCGCGCCAGCGCCATGCGCCGCGAGCTTGCTGCTGTGAACGCCGCCACCCGCCGCGCCATGCGCCGCCCCGTGCCGAACGCTCGCCACCTGCTTCCCATGCGCGCCGCCGCGCTTCCCACCGGCCTTGGCCTCGGCCACCTTACCCTTCGCCCCACCCGGCTTTTGCCGCACCGCTTTCGTGACATGTCCGCTGACGACATGCCCGCTCGCCTCGGGCGGATTCCACGTTTCCGTATAACCCGCCGCCATGGCCGCTTCCGACACACACCACACGGCCAGCGCCGCTGCTACTGCTCGAACCCGCATCTCCTGCTTCTCCTGATCGACGACTGCAAAAACGAGCCGCGATTATATTCTCTTGCAAAAATCCATTTATGGACTAATATCCATTCAAAGTACATATAGGGACTCACCCGATCATGGCTCACGCTGCCCGCCTCACTCCGCCCGAGTCGCCGTTACGACGGCCCGCCCCGGAACCCACGCTCACGCAAATGTCGGCTGCGGGGCTGCGCGCGTTCTTCAACATCGCGCGCGACTGGGACCTGAACGCCGACGAGCAGATCGTCCTGCTCGGCTCGCCGGGCCGCTCCACGTTCTTCAAATGGAAGGCGTCGCCCGAAACGGCGCGCCTCGGGCGCGACACACTGGAGCGCCTGTCGCTTCTGCTCGGCATCTACAAGGCATTGCAGATTCTGCTGCCGCAACCGAGCGCCGCCGATACCTGGATCAAGCGCCCCAACAGCGCGCCGCCGTTCGGCGGCCGGCGCGCGCTGGACCGCATGCTGGCGGGCAATATCAGCGATCTCGTGGCCGTGCGCCAGTATCTCGACGCAATGCGAGGCGGCTGGGCGTGACACAAGCGAACTGGCAGGACCGCTGGACCAGCGCCGCGCTCGACTGGTCGCCCGCGTATCGCGTCATTCCAACCCGCTTTCCGGCCGTCAATCTGTTCGACCGGGTCGCTTCCCCCGAAGATTTCGACGCGCTCTACGCGCTCGAAGCGATGACCAACGACCGTCTGCGTACCGAAGTCGGCGAACTCGATCTCGTGCCGCGCGAGGAGCGCCGCTTCGGACCCGGCTACGGGCCGATCATGGCCGCGCTCACGCATCTGAATCCGCTCGGCAGCCGCTTTTCGGACGGCACCTACGGCGTGTTCTACTGCGCCCGCTCGCGCGCGACGGCGATCGCCGAAACGCGCTATCACACGGGGAAATTCCTCGCCGCGACCGCCGAACCACCGCTACGTCAGCAGATGCGTCTCTACACCGTGGTCGCGCAAGGCACGGTCGTCGATCTGCGCCACGATGCCGCGCTCGATCCCGCCGTGCTCTCGCCGCACGACTACCTGGCCGGCCAGGCGCTCGGGCGGGCGGTGCGGCAGGCGGGCGCGCCGGGCATCGCCTATCCGTCGGTGCGCGACGGCGCGGGCGAATGCCTCGCCGCGTTTCGCACGACGGTGCTGCGCGACTGCCATCACGCGGCGTATCTGGAATACAACTGGAACGGCACGAGCGTGGATATGGTGTTCGAGCTCAATCAGGTGGGGTAACGACGAACCGCGGGCCGAAGCAAGCGGCAAGCCGCACGGCAAACGCAACGCCGTGCGGCGGAAGACGGCACACGCTCACGGCAGTGCCAGCGCCGCCGCCCCATCGGCCCGCGCTTCCTCGACCGAAATCGACCAGCGCCGCAGCGCCAGCGGCTGCACGATCGTGAGCTTGCCGTCGGGCCCGAACGCGCCGGTGTCGATAAACACCTGCGAGCCGATCTGCGTGATGTCGCGCATCGGCGTATGGCCGCAGTAGGTCAGCGACAAGCCGCGTTGCCGCAGCGGGTCGCCGTTGCCGAGCGCGAGCTCACGCCCCCATAGCAACTGCTGACGCTTTTCGGCGGAGAAATTCCCCGCGTCGAGATCGGCGTCCGAGCCGAAAAATTCGGCATGCAGAACGTTGAAGCGGTCCTTGCCGCTGCCGATCGTGCGCGCGAGCGGCAGCGTGCGCAGATGCTGCGCGTAGTGGCGCAGGCGCTCGTCGGGCACGTCCGCGGCCCATGCGCCGCCGATGCCGTACCACCACTGCCGCCGCAAACGGCCATCGGCGACCGCGCACAGCGTGTCCTCGTGATTGCCGAGCACGGCGAAGAACCACGGCTTCGCGAGCAGTGCGAGCGCCTGCTCGGAATGCTCGCCGCGATCGACGAGATCGCCGACGGAAAACAGCCGGTCGCGCGCCGGATCGAACACGATCTGGCACAGCAGATAACGGAGCGCATCGACGCAGCCATGCAAATCGCCGACCACGAAATCGCGGCCAAGCTCGTTGGCTGCGTGATGCTGAACGACGTTGGCGGGTGTGGAATCCATCTGTTCATGATAATGCGGCAGACGCGGTATCGTATGCGCGGCGCCCATCGTATCGTTGTGTCCGGGCGGGCAGAATTGTCACAAAACGATACAGGACCGACATCGGCCCGGCGTCTTCGCCCGTGGACCTCGACACGGCCACGCGGCCACGGCGTCATTGCAACGCCATCGTCTCGCCTCACTGTGTCACTGCTGCGCGCGCAGCTTCGCGACCCCGGCTGCCGTCATGGTCGCCTGCGGATTGCCGAACTGCTTCGTCACGTAGTTCGTGATGGCGGCGATCTGCTCGTCGTCGAGATGGCCGCCGAACGCGGGCATCAGCACGTCCGCGTGCGACGTGGTGCGGCTCACGCCGTGCAGGATCACCAGCGCGAGATTGTTCGCGTCGCTCGCGCCGACCGTCGAATTGTGAATCAGCGACGGATACGCTCCCGGCGCGCTCGCGCCCACGCCCTCGCCGGTCCAGCTGTGACAGGTCGCGCAATTGCCGATGAACAGCTGCGCGCCGCTCACCTCGCCGCTCGCGCCAGTGATCTTCGCCCCGCGCAGCGCGGTGACGTCGGCGGCGGGCGTGCCCCACTGGTGGCGCCCGCGCGTCTCGCCGCCGCTCACGGCCGGTAGCGAGCGCAGATAGACGACGATCGAGCGCAGGTCCACCGGCGTCAGATACTGCGTGCTGTTCGCGACCACTTCGCCCATCGGTCCAGCCGCATTCGCGCGGCCCGGCACGGCGCCCGTCGACAGATACGCGGCGAGTTCGTCGTCGTGCCAGTCGCCCACGCCGCTCACCTTGTCCGGCGTGATGTTGAACGCGTGCCAGCCTGCCTGCACCGCACCCGAGAAGCGCGCGCTCGTCTGCAGCCCCTGCATGAAATTGCGCGGCGTATGGCACTCCTCGCAATGCGCGAGCCCTTCGACGAGATACGCGCCGCGATTCCATTCGGCGCTCTGCTTCGGATCGGGAACGAAGCGGCCCTCGTTGAAGTTGAACAGGTTCCAGAACACCATGAGCCAGCGCTGGTTGAACGGGAACTTGAGGCTGTTGGCGGGCGGCGTGTAGTGAATCGGCGTGAGCGTGTTCAGGTACGCGCGAATCGCGAGCACGTCCTGATCGGTCACGCGCGTATAGGCCGTGTAGGGAAACGCCGGGTACAGCCGCTCGCCGCCCTTGCCGATGCCTTCGTGCATCGCGCGCATGAAGTCGGCGTCGCTCCATTGGCCGATGCCGGTGTCGGGGTCGGGCGTGATGTTCGGCGTGACGATCGTGCCGAACGGCGTGCTGATCGGCAGGCCGCCCGCGAACGGACGCGACTTGTCCGCGGTGTGGCAGGCCGCGCAATCGGCGGCGCGCGTCAGGTACTCGCCGCGTTTGACGAGATCGCCGTTGGCGGCGGAGCCGGCGAGCGCGACGGCCCCGGCATCGGACGCTTGCATGGCGTCGTCGGCATGGGCCTGGGTGATCGGCAATTCGTCGCTCAATGGCTCGCCCGGGCCGGACACCTCGCGCCACGCCATCGACAGCGCGAACAGCGCGAACGCGACCGCCAGCGCGGCGCCAAAGCGGCGGCGCCGCGCCGCATGTCTGTGCGCAGGGTCCGGCCGCGCGAGAGAGAGGTTCTTCAGCATGGTGGCTCTCCGGTCGGGGCTCAGATTTCGCGCTTGAGTTTGTCGGCCAGCTTCAGCGACAAGGCCGCGATCGTCAGCGTGCAGTTCACCGAGGCCGCGGTGGGCATCACGCCGCTGCTGGCAATGAACAGATTCGGGTGATCGTGCGTGCGGCAGTCCGCGTCGACGACCGAAGTCGCCGGGTCGCTGCCCATGATCGTCGTACCCATGATGTGATTGTTCGGTGCGAAGGTATCGTCGAACGAGATTTCGGTGCCGCCGAACAGCGCCGCGATCCGCGCATAGAGTTCATGCGTGTTGGCCGCGCTCTTCTTCACGTAGTCGTTGATCGAGTAGTAGATCTCGGGCTGCGGAATGCCGAGCGCGTCCTTGTGATCGGCCGACGGCACGATGCGGTTCTGCGGCTCCGGCAGATGCTCGTGAAAGCTGTTGATGTTGAGCGTGCGCGCGGCGCGGTCGCGAATCTGCCGGTCGAGCTCCGCGCCGGTCAAGCCTTTTTTCAGCAGGTCGGCGGTCACGCTCATGGTCGGCACGCCGTTCGACAGATGCAGCTTCTTCGACGCGTAGTCGGAACGGAACGCGCCATCGCGGAAGTTGACGATCGAGGTCATCTCCATCGGTCCGCGGCCGGGCCACAAGGGTTCGTTGGCGAGGAACGTGACCCCGGTGCCGGGGTGATCCATGAGGTTGCGGCCCACCTGGTCGGAGCTGTTGCCGATGCCGTGCGCGAATTTATCGGAGCTCGACATCAGCATCAGCTTCGGCGTTTCGATGCCGTTCGCCGCGAGCACGAACAGCTTGCCCGTCACGCGCGTGCTGTTGCCGTTCGGGTCCTTGTAGTGGACCGCGGTGATGAGCCCTTTGTCGTCCGCCTCGACGCGATACGCGACCGCCTCGGGAATCAGTTTCGCGCCGGCCTGCTCGGCCTTTTCCGCGTGGATCACGCCGTTGTACATCGCCGCGATCGGACAGATCGGCATGCAGTTGTTGTTGCCGCAGCAGGTCGGCCGCGCATCGTAGGGGCGGCTGTTGCGCGCGACCGGTTCGGGCACGACCTTGAAGCCCTGCGCGTTGAGCACGTCGCTGAAGCGCTGGTCCATGTACGAGAGCGGCAACTGCTGCATCGGATACGGCTTCGAGCGCGGCGAACCGAGATCGATCGAACTGTCGGGCCCGGACACGCCGAGCTGCACTTCGGCCGCCACGTACCACGGTTCGAGCGTTTCGTACGGATACGGCCAGTCGCGCCCGACGCCATAGCGCTTGTGCAACTGGAAGTCCGAGGGCAGCAGCCGCCACGCGGCCGCGGCCCAGTGCCACGTGGTGCCGCCGACCAGCCGCACATATTGTGAGTTGTACGGATAATCGCCCTTCTGGATCAGATAGCCGTTCGCGGGCGAGTACTCGGGATGCGGCGCATAAGGCGTCGACGGATACGGCGTCGCGAAGTCGGACTTGGCCGGCGAATTGCGGAAGTTCTCGACGATCTGCCAGCGCGGAATGCGCGGCCCGGCTTCGAGCAGAATCACCGAGGCACCGGCGAGCGCGAGTTGATGCGCGACCAGACTACCGGCGACGCCCGAGCCGACTACGACGATATCGGCGGAATGTGTGTTTGCCATCGTTGCCCTCTTCAGCGCCCTTGCTGCGGCGCTTTTCTTCGCTTTTTTCCTTGCTCCGCGCGCGCAACGCCGCTCAGGCGGACGCCGGCTTCTGCGTCCAGTAGAACGGCACGTCGCGGCAATAGGACGGAATCGTGAGCACGTCCTTGACCGGCTCGAACATCAGCGCCTTTTCATAGGCGACCACCTCGACATGCGGCATCTCGCCGACGAGACCGAGATACCACGCGCGCATGATCGCGCCGACCGGCTTCGCGAGCGCGGGCTGGTCGCTTTGCAACACCTGCGTCACGGTATCGGACGGCACGCCGCCATGAGCCTGCAGCCACGTATTGAGCGCGGCGACGTTCTGCGCGAACTGGTTGTCGGATTGGGCGAGTGCGTCGTAGACGCGTTGGCCGAGCACGGCATCGAAGCCGCTGCGGCCCGTGAGGTGCCGCGAGAGCGCGAGGAAGGCATCGAGCCCGCCGCCGGCGGAAGGCGCAGCGGCGGCACTGGCGGCATCGGCGAAAGCGGGGGCGATCCACGACAGCGAGCGGTTCGCGCCCGCAAACGCGAGCGCCGCGGCCGCCGCGCACGAGCCGAGCACCCAGGTCCGGCGTCCAGCCGACGACGGCCCTGGCCCGCCCGGCGGATGTATCACGTTGCGATACGATGGTGCGCGAGGCCGAGGCGTCACGTCGCGGTGCGCATCGTTATTCTCAGCAGCATCTGTCATTGGGGGCTCCAGATGATGAGTCATTCTCAACGAGCAGCGAGGCGATGGCAGGGTGCCGCTCGCGTGCTGCTTCGGTTGCTCTCTTCCCCAAACCTGGTCTTTGCGCCGCTCGAGCGGTCTCGTGTTTGCGCGTGACGTTCGCACGCACCGCATACAGCATCTTGCGCGCCGCGCCGCATGCGATATCGCGACGGCAACCGCGTGGCGGTGTCTGCCAATCGCCTTTCAACTGAAAGCGGCGTGCAAGGCCACTGCGAAAGACTATAGCCTGTGATCCGCCGATTCGACAAATGATCTGCGCCGCGCGAGTAAAATTCGCGACAGCAACCGTCATTCATCCCGACCACATGTTCATGAAATACTATCCGCAGGTTCTTCGCAATCGTCCGCGCACGGTCATCGGTCTTTTCATCGGCATCGTCGTTGCGCTTCTCGTGCCCGCGCATACGAGTTCGATGGCGCGCGCGTTGATCGGTTGGGACGCGGCCGTCTGGAGCTACCTGCTGATGATCTGGCTGCACATGGCCCTCGCCGACGAAAACCGCGTGCGCGAACGCGCGTTGAGCGACGACGAAAACGCGGGCGTCGTGCTGTTCGTGATCTGCCTCGCGACGGTCGCGAGCATTGCCGCGATCGTGCTCGAACTCGCCTCGGCGAAGGGCACGGCGGGCGCGTCGACCGCCTGGCACTATCTGCTGACGGGTCTGACGATGTTCGGCGCATGGTTTCTGATTCCGACGATCTTCACGCTGCACTACGCGCGGCTCTACTACGACACCGACGCACACGAAACCGCGCTGCTGTTTCCCGATCACAAGCTCACGCCGAACTACTGGGACTTCCTGTACTACTCGTTCACGATCGCGGTCGCGTCGCAAACCTCCGACGTGGTGCTGCGCTCGCGTTCGATTCGCCGGGCCACGCTCGCGCAATCGATCCTGTCGTTCTATTTCAACGTCGCCGTGCTGGGCTTGTGCGTGAACATCGCGGCAGGCCTGCTCGGTTCGTGAGACGGTCTGCATGGGTTTGCATGTGGCGTTCGCATGAACTTCATGCGAACGCCACATGCGTGCCACACAGTCCGAACACTCCGCTTTTTGCAGCACGCGCCGAAGCATTGATCCGCTGCGTGTAAAACCCGCACGGCACCCGCCCGTTTTACACGCTGGCAGCCGGCGCGCTACGCATGCCATGCGCGCTTCATCGCACGCAACCGGCTTGTGCGCAGTCCCGTGCGGACTCCCGCGCACCTCCCCTCGACACTCGCCCCCGCCGCTGCCCCGTCCTCTGCCTCGTCCTCGCGAGGCCCTCATTGGCACAACGCTTGCTCCCTTCCGCCACGAGTGCTGAGCAGCCTCGTGCAACCGGCATCTGGCGTCGAAACACCCGCGACTGGCCAGCGGCGTGACGATCTATGCACTACATTTGACCAGTACGCGCCCTCGCTGACGCCTGCGTGGTATCCGCCCGGGAAGCCCGATGAGCGCTGTGATCGCATGCCATTGCATCCACACCGCAGCAGGACAACTCTGGAAACGACCGATGGAATCTCCAAACGGGTACGCGCCACGGATTTATTTTTTCCATTCGCTTCTCGTCGGGCCGCTCGATGCCTGGCCCGCGCAATTCGCTCACGCGGCCGCGCTGGGCTTCGATCACGCGTTGATCGGCGGCCTGTTCGAGCCCGGCCAGGCCGGTCATGGTCAGGTGGTCGGCAATCATGCGCGGCTGCATCCGGTGTTCGAGGCGAAGCAGCCGGCTCACGACGCGCTGCGCTGGCTCGCCGATGCCGCGCGCCGCAACGGCCTCGCGTTGCTCGTCGATCTCGTGATCGACCGCATGGCCGCCGACGGAGCGCTTTACGCCGACCATCCGGAGTGGTTCCACGCGCGCGAATCCGCTGAAGCGCGGCTCGATCCGCGTCACGCGCATCGTGAGGACAACGTCGCCTACGCGAACTTCGACGACCCGGCGACGAGCGCCGCGCTAACCGTCTGGTGGGCGCAGCAGTTGCTCGCGCTCGCCGATGCCGGCGTCGCCGGCTTCCGTTGCGACTCGCCGCATCGCGTGCCGGCCGGCGTATGGCGGCATCTCGGCGAGGCGGTGCGCGCGAAGCATACGCACGTGCGCTTTCTCGCCGCGACGCCGGGCCTCGCGCGCGGCGATCTGCCCGCGCTCGAACCAGCCGGCTTCGACAGCGTGTTTTCCTCGGTGCGCTGGTGGGACTTTCGGGCAAGCTGGATGGCCGAGGAACACGCGGCGCTCGCGCGGATCGGCACGCCGATCGCGTTTCCCGAAGCGCCGTACGGCACGCGCCTCGCCGCCGAATTCGGCGACGCGCACGACGCCGCGCTCGTCGAGCGCGCGTACCGGCGCGCGCTGTTCACCTCGGTGGCGATCGGCAGCGGCTGGATGATGCCGATGGGCTTCGAGTACGGCCTTACCGAACCGTTGTCGCAAACACGGGGCGATGCCGCACAGTTCGCGCTCGCGGCGCAGGCGCGGCGCTTCGACCTGACAGCCGCGATCACGCAGGCCAACGACATCGCGCGCCATACGCCCGTGCTGCACGCGAACGGTGAATTGCGCCCGCTCTCCGGGCCCGACGCGCCGGCCGCGGTGCTGCTGCGCGCCGAGCAGGCCGATCTGCGTGATGCGAGCGAGGCCATGCTGATCGTCGTCAATCCCGAACTCGGCGCGCCGCTGCGCGTCGATCCCGCGCGCTTCCTCGCGGGCGTGCCGGGCGGCTTCACGCGCTTTGCGCCGCTTTTCGCACCACCTGTTGCACCACCTGTCGACGCTCCCGCTGCGCATACCGAGGCGCAACAGGAGAGTCAACCCGCGGCGCTCGCACCGTTCGCGCTCGCGCCTGGCGCCGTGCGGCTCTGGCGCGCGTTCGCCGAGCAGCCGATCTGTCTCGCGCCGCCGATCGACAAACCGAACAGCCAGCACAGCGGCCACAAGACCGTGCTCGAAGCAATCGACGCGCCGCGCGTCGCGATCGAAAGCGTCTCGCCGTCGGTCGAGCAGGGCCGCTTCGCGGCGAAGCGCAGCGTCGGCGAGCGCGCCGAGATCGGCGCGGCAATTTTCGCCGAGGGTCACGACAAGATCGCGGCCGCCGTGCTCTGGCGCGCCGCCGACGAAACCGCGTGGCACGAAACGCTCATGTCGCCCGCGCCGCCGGCCGGGCTCGACTTGTGGAGCGCGCGCATTCCGCTCGAAAGAATCGGCCGCTACGAGTTCACCGTGATCGCCTGGCGCGACGACTTCGTCTCGCTCGTCGAGCACATCGAGAAGAAGCTGAAGGCGGGGCAGACCGTCGAGATCGAAATCGACGAAGCCGCGCATCTGTTCGCGCTCGTGCTCGCCGAAGTCGAAACAGCCGATGGCGCGCAGAAGCAAGCGCTCGAACGGATCGTGCGCGACTTCACGAAGGCCGGCGCCGAACAGAAGCTCGCGCTGATCCTGGCGCCGGCCACCGCGCAGGCGATGACGGCCGCGCGCCATCGTCCGTTCCTGAGCCGCGACCCGGTGATCTACAGGATCGACGCGGAACGCACCGCCGCGCGCTTCGCAAGCTGGTACGAAATCTTCCCGCGTTCGATGAGCGACGACGAAGCGCGCCACGGCACCTTCGCCGACGTCACGGCGAAACTGCCGCGTATCCGCGAGATGGGCTTCGACGTGCTGTACTTTCCGCCGATCCATCCGATCGGGCTCGCGAACCGCAAGGGCCGCAACAACACGCTGACCGCGCAGCCCGGAGATGTGGGCAGTCCGTATGCGATCGGCGCGGCCGAAGGCGGCCACACCGCCGTGCATCCGCAGCTCGGCACGCTCGACGACTTCAAGACGATGCTCGCCGCCGCGCACGGGCACGGCCTCGAAATCGCACTCGACTTCGCGATTCAATGCTCGCCTGATCACCCCTGGCTGAAGGAGCATCCGACATGGTTCGCGTGGCGTCCCGACGGCACGCTGCGCTATGCCGAGAATCCGCCGAAGAAGTATCAGGACATCGTCAATCCCGACTTCTATGCGCACGACGCAAAGCCCGGCCTGTGGCTCGCGCTGCGCGACGTGATCCTGTTCTGGATCGAGGCGGGCGTGCGCATCTTCCGCGTCGACAATCCGCACACGAAGCCGCTGCCGTTCTGGGAGTGGATGATCGGCGACGTGCGCGCGCGCTACCCCGACGCGATCTTCCTCGCCGAAGCGTTCACGCGGCCGCGCATGATGAACCGGCTCGGCAAGATCGGCTTCTCGCAGTCGTACACGTACTTCACGTGGCGCGAGTCGAAGCGCGATTTCATCGAGTACATGACCGAACTCACGCAAACGGGCGCGCGCGATTTCTACCGGCCGAACTTCTTCGTCAATACGCCCGACATCAACCCGCGCCATCTGCAGGCGCAGGGACGCACGGGCTTTCTGATTCGCGCGGCGCTCGCCGCGACGCTGGCCGGCTTGTGGGGCGTGTATAGCGGCTTCGAACTGTGCGAAGCCGCCGCGTTGCCGAACAGCGAAGAATATCTGGATTCCGAAAAGTATCAGTTGCGCGCATGGGACTGGCAGCGGCCCGGCAACATCGTCGGCGAGATCACGGCATTGAACCGGATTCGCCGCGCCAATCCGGCGCTGCAATCGCATCTCGGCCTCACGTTCCTCACCGCGCACAACGACCATATCCTGTTCTTCGAGAAGGCCACCGAGGCACGCGACAACGTGATCGTCGTCGCAATCAATCTCGATCCGTTCAACGAACAGGGCGCCGATGTCGAGTTGTCGTGGGACACGTTCCAGCGCTGGCATCTGCACGATCACGGCGCGCTCGACGTCACCGACCAGATGAGCGGCGCGCGCTTCGAATGGCACGGACGCTGGCAGCACGTGCGGCTCCGCTCGGGGCAGCCGTTCTCGATCTGGCGCATCGCACCGCTCGGCGGCCTGCCCGCCGAGCGTCCGCAGGAGGCCGACCATGATCCCGACAGCGCATCTCACGCAGACGCTGGCAACCCAATCTGGATGGAAGGTGGAACATGAAGCGTGACGATCCCGCCCAAACCGCGCACGAGGCGCAGACGGCCGCGGCCGCCGGCAGCGCCAAGGCGCACCCCCATGCACGCCGGCGCGGCAAGCCGGCCACGCTGAGCGACGATCCGCTCTGGTACAAGGACGCGATCATCTACCAGGTGCACATCAAGTCGTTCTTCGATGCGAACAACGACGGCGTCGGCGATTTCCCCGGCCTCATCGCCAAGCTCGACTACATCGCCGAACTCGGTGTCAACGCGATCTGGCTGCTGCCGTTCTATCCGTCGCCGCGCCGCGACGACGGCTACGACATCGCCGATTACCGCAACGTGCATCCCGACTACGGGCACCTCTCCGACGTGCGGCACTTCATTCAGGAAGCGCACGCACGCGGCATCCGCGTGATTACCGAGCTGGTCATCAACCATACGTCCGACCAGCACCCGTGGTTCCAGCGCGCGCGCCGCGCGAAGGCCGGCTCGAACTATCGCAACTACTACGTGTGGTCCGATACCGATCAGAAGTACCTCGATACGCGCATCATCTTCATCGACTCGGAGCCGTCGAACTGGACCCACGATCCGGTCGCGGGCGCGTATTTCTGGCATCGCTTCTATTCGCACCAGCCCGACCTGAACTTCGACAACCCGGCGGTCATGAAGGAAGTGCTGCAGGTGATGCGCTTCTGGCTCGACATGGGCATCGACGGGCTGCGGCTCGACGCGGTGCCGTACCTCGTCGAACGCGAAGGCACCAACAACGAGAACCTCCCGGAGACGCATGCGATCCTCAAGAAGATTCGCGCGACCATCGACGCCGAATACCCGAACCGGATGCTGCTCGCCGAAGCGAACCAGTGGCCCGAAGACGTGAAAGAGTACTTCGGCAACGAAGACGAATGCCATATGGCGTTCCACTTTCCGCTAATGCCGCGCATCTACATGTCGATTGCGAGCGAGGACCGCTTTCCGATCACCGACATCATGAAGCAGACGCCGGACCTCGCCGAATCGAACCAGTGGGCGATCTTCCTGCGCAATCACGACGAACTCACGCTCGAAATGGTCACCGATTCCGAGCGCGATTATCTGTGGAACACCTATGCGAGCGATCGTCGCGCGCGCCTCAATCTCGGCATTCGCCGCCGCCTCGCGCCGCTGATGGAGCGCGACCGCCGCCGCATCGAACTCATCAATTCGCTGCTGCTGTCGATGCCGGGCACGCCGGTCATCTATTACGGCGACGAACTCGGCATGGGCGACAACATCCATCTCGGCGACCGCGACGGCGTGCGCACGCCGATGCAATGGTCGTCGGACCGCAACGGCGGCTTCTCGCGCGCCGACCCCGAGCAGCTGGTGCTGCCGCCCGTGATGGGCTCGCTCTACGGCTTCGACGCCGTCAACGTCGAAGCGCAAAGCCGCGACCCGCATTCGCTGCTGAACTGGACGCGCCGCATGCTCGCGACGCGGCGCGCGAAGCAGACCTTCGGGCGCGGCACGATCCGCTTCCTGAAGCCGGAGAACCGCAAGATTCTCGCGTATCTGCGCGAGATGCCGGGCGAGCCGCCGATCCTGTGCGTCGCCAATCTCTCGCGCGCGCCGCAGGCGGTCGAACTCGACCTGTCCGAATTCAACGGCACCGTGCCGATCGAAATGACCGCCGATTCGGTGTTCCCCGCGATCGGCCAGCTCACCTATCTGCTGACGTTCCCGCCGTACGGCTTCCTGTGGTTCCTGCTCTGCGAGGGCAGCCAGCGTCCGACGTGGGCGCAGGCGCATTCCGAGCCGCTGCCCGAGTTCGTCACGATCGTGATCCGCGAAGGGCAAACCGGCCCGACGCCCGAGAACGTGCGCCTGCTCGAATCGGAAGTGTTGCCGTCATGGCTGAGCCGGCGCCGCTGGTTCGCCTCGAAGGATCAGAAGATGCACGCGGTGCGGCTCGCCGCGTTGACCACGATTCCGAACGGCGGCTTCGCGTTCACCGAAATCGAGGTGGACGTCGGCGCTCATACCGAGCGCTATGTGGTGCCGATCGCGCTCACGTGGGGCGGCGAAACCACCACGCCGCTGTTCCTGCAACTGGCGCTCGCACGCGTGCGGCGCGGCCGCAACGTCGGCTATCTGACCGACGCGTTCTCGCTGCCGATCTTCGCGCACAACGTGCTGCGCAAGCTGCGCGAACGCGCGGTCGTGCCGACCGTGCAGAAGAGCGAGATCCAATTCCTGCCGACCGAACGCTTCGCCGAACTCGACGCTCTCGGCGAGCGGCCCGAGATTCGCTGGCTCGCGGCCGAGCAGAGCAACAGCTCGCTGATCGTCGCCGATGCCGCCGTGCTGAAGCTCGTGCGCCGGCTCGTCAGCGGCATTCATCCGGAAGCGGAAATCAGCCGCTATCTGACGCAGCTCGGTTATGCGAACACGGCGCCGCTGTATGGCGAAGTGGTGCGCGTCGATCCCGAGGGCGTGCCGCATACGCTCGCGATCCTGCAAGGCTATATCGACAATCAGGGCGACGCGTGGAACTGGTCGCTCGATTATCTGCGCCGCTCGGTCGACGAACTCGCGATCGCGATCGACACCGATACGCAAACCGCGCCCGATCGCGACAACGAGGCGATCCTGCTGGACGGTTACGGCGAACTCGCCGGCATCATCGGCAAACGGCTCGGCGAGCTGCACGTCGCGCTCGCGAGCCCGACCGACGACCCCGCATTCGCGCCGGAACCAGCCAGCGCCGAACACGTCAAGGCATGGGTCGACGCAACGCAGGCGATGCTCGCGAGCGCGCTCGATCTGCTCGCGCCGCGCATTGCCGACCTGCTCGATGCCGACACCAAGGCGCTCGCGCAAAGCCTGCTCGACCGGCGCAAGCGGCTCGTCGCGGCGGTCGGCGGGCTCGTGTCCGGCGCGGCGGGCGCGTTGCGCATCCGCATTCACGGCGACTTCCATCTGGGGCAGGTGCTGGTCGCGCAGGGCGACGCGTATCTGATCGACTTCGAGGGCGAGCCCGCGCGTTCGCTCGAAGAGCGTCGGCAGAAATCGAGCCCGTTGCGCGACGTGGCCGGTCTCATGCGTTCGTTGTCGTATGCGAGCGCGGCCGCGCAATCGACCACCGAGAGCGCGCCGCAACAGACCGCGGACCGCAAGCGCGCGCTGTTCGAACGCTTCCGCGTGCAAGCCACGGAAACGTTCCTCGCCGAGTACCGCGCGATCGTCGAACAGACGCCGACACCGCTCGTCGCGCCCGAATCCGAGCAGGCGCTGCTCGACCTGTTCCTGATCGAGAAGGCCGCCTACGAGATCCGCTACGAAGCGGCCAACCGGCCGACGTGGCTCAGCCTGCCGGTGCGCGGCCTCGCGGCGCTCGCGGACCGCCTGCTCGGCACCCCCGGCACGCCGCCGGGTCACGATCCGTCGAATCCATCCAGCGAGGCGCCGCGCGACGCCGCGCCGCCTAACCCGGCCGAGGGCGACTATGAATGAGCATGATCCGGCCGCTGGCCTGCAACCGGTCGATATCGACGCGCTCGTCGAAGCGCGCCATCCCGATCCGTTCTCGCAACTCGGCCCGCATCGCACGGACGCCGGACCGGTCGTGCGCGCGCTGCTGCCGAACGCCGCACACGTCAGCGTGATTGCGCGCGCCGACGGCGCGACGCTCGGCGAACTCGAACCGTTGCGCGGGGGATTGTTCGCGGGCCGCGTCGCGTCCGCGCAACCGTACCGCTTGCGGATCGACTGGCATGGCGTCGTGCAGGAAGTCGAGGACACCTACTCGTTCGGTCCCGTACTCGGCGACGAACCACTCGAACGTCTCGCGCGCGGCGATCCGTATGCGGTGCTCGACTGTCTCGGCGCGCGGCCGATCGACATGGACGGCGTGCCCGGCGTGCGCTTCGCGGTGTGGGCGCCGAACGCGCGGCGCGTGTCGGTGGTCGGCGACTTCAATGCATGGGACGGCCGCCGTCATCCGATGCGGCTGCGTCATCAGGCCGGCGTGTGGGAACTGTTCGTGCCGCGCGTGGGGCCGGGCGCGCGCTACAAGTACGAACTGCTGTCGCGCGACGGTCATCCGCTGCCGCTGAAGGCCGACCCGTGCGCGATGCAGACCGAAAGACCGCCGGGCACGGCATCGGTCGTCGCGTACGTCGACGAGGTCGAACAGTTTCCGTGGACCGACCACGACTGGCTTCAAGCCCGCGCCGACCGGCAGACCGCGAGCGCGCCGCTCACGATCTACGAAGTGCACGCCGAATCGTGGCTGCGCATCGCCGAACAAGGCCAGCGCGGCCTCGACTGGGACGAACTCGCCGAACGGCTGATTCCCTACGTGACGAGCATGGGCTTTACGCACCTCGAGTTCATGCCGATTGCCGAGCATCCGTTCGGCGGCTCGTGGGGTTATCAGCCGCTCGGGCAGTTCGCGCCGTCCGCGCGCTTCGGCAGGCCCGAGCAGTTCGCGCGCTTCGTCGATCGCGCACACGAAGCCGGGCTCGGCGTGCTTCTCGACTGGGTGCCCGCGCATTTTCCGAACGACGCGCACGGTCTCGTCGACTTCGACGGCACGCCGCTCTACGAGCATGCCGATCCGCGCGAGGGCTACCACCAGGACTGGAACACGATGATCTACAACCTCGGCCGCAACGAGGTCAGCGCGTTCCTGATCGCCTCGGGTCTCGCGTGGCTCAAGCGCTATCACGTCGACGGCCTGCGCGTCGACGCGGTGGCCTCGATGCTCTATCGCGACTATTCGCGCGCGGCCGGCGAGTGGGTGCCGAACATCCACGGCGGCCGCGAGAATCTCGAATCGATCGCGTTCCTCAAGCGCCTCAATCACGAAGTCCGCTACGTGCCGGGCGTGCCCGGCGCGATCACGGTTGCCGAGGAATCGACCGCTTGGCCCGGCGTGACCGCGCGCCTCGACGACGGCGGCCTCGGCTTCGACTTCAAGTGGAACATGGGCTGGATGCACGACACGCTGCACTACCTGCACGAAGACCCGGTGTATCGCCAATACCATCATCACGACATGACGTTCGGCATGGTGTACGCGTACTCGGAGCGCTTCGTGCTGCCGCTCTCGCACGACGAGGTGGTGCACGGCAAGGGCTCGCTGCTCGGCAAGATGCCCGGCGACCGCTGGCAGCGTTTCGCGAATCTGCGCGCGTATTTCGGTTTCATGTGGACGCATCCGGGCAAGAAGCTGCTGTTCATGGGCGGCGAATTCGGCCAGATGGCCGAGTTCGATCACGACGGCTCGCCGCACTGGCATCTGCTCGACGATACGCTGCATCACGGCGTGCAGCTGCTGGTGCGCGATCTGAACCGCTTGTACCGCGACGAGTCCGCGCTGCATCGGCTCGACAGCGAACCGGGCGGCTTCGAATGGCTGATCGGCGACGACAGCGCGAACAGCGTGTTCGCGTATCGCCGCACCGACGGCGCGGGCGCGGAGTGCGTCGTGCTGTGCAACATGACGCCGGTACCGCGTCTCGGCTATCGGCTCGGCATGCCGCGCGGCGGACACTGGAGCGAAGTGCTGAACACCGACGCGAGCGTGTACGGCGGCTCGAACATGGGCAACGGCGGCCGGATTCACGTCGACCATGTGCCGAGCCACGGCCGCCCGTACTCGGCCGCGCTGACGCTGCCGCCGCTCGCGACGATCGTATTGCGCGCGGATTGACGAAGCTGCCGCACCACGGGCGCGCGGTTCGCGAGGACTCGCAGGAAACTCGCCGGAACATGCGCCACGCGCCCGTGGCATGAAAACCCGGGCTTCGCGCTCATAAGTCAGAACAGGAAAGGGGAACCATGTCGCATGCCATGCCCGACCGGCTGCTGCCCGGCGCGCCGTATCCGCTCGGAGCGAGTTGGGACGGCCTCGGCGTGAATTTCGCGGTGTTCTCCGCGAACGCGCAGAAAATCGAGCTTTGCCTGTTCGATCCCACCGGCCGCAAGGAGATACGCCGCTTCGCGCTGCCCGAATGCACCGACGAAATCTGGCACGGCTATCTGCCGAACGCGCATCCGGGCACCGCGTACGGCTTTCGCGCGCACGGGCCGTATCAGCCGCAATACGGGCATCGCTTCAATCCGCACAAGCTGCTGCTCGATCCGTATGCGCGCAAGCTCGTCGGGCAATTCCGCTGGTCCGATGCCCTGTTCGGCTTTCGCATGCATTCGAATCGCGCGGACCTGTCGATCGACCGGCGCGACTCGGCGCCCGCGATGCCGAAGTGCGTCGTGATCGACGAGGCATTCGACGCCTCGCACGACCGGCGCCCGGACGTGCCGTGGGGCGACACCGTGATCTACGAAACGCACCTGCGCGGCACCTCGATGCTGCGCGCCAACCTGCGCCAGCACGAACGCGGCACCTTCGCCGCGCTGGCCTCGCCCGAGTTCATCGAGCATCTGCTGAAGCTCGGCGTGACAGCGGTCGAACTGCTGCCCGTGCATGCGTTTCTGAACGACCGTTTTCTGGTCGAGCGCGGGCTGCGCAACTACTGGGGCTACAACACCGCCGCGTTCTTCGCGCCGGAGCCGTCGTATCTGAGTTCGCACCGGCTCGACGAAATGCGCATCGCGGTGCGGCAGTTGCACGCGGCCGGCATCGAGGTGATGCTCGACGTGGTCTACAACCACACCTGCGAAAGCAACGAAATGGGACCGACGATCTCGTGGCGCGGGCTCGACAACGCGAGCTACTACCGGCTGATTCCCGGCGACGAGCGCCACCACATCAACGACACCGGCTGCGGCAACACGCTGAACCTCGCGCATCCGCGCGTGCTGCAAATGGTGATGGATTCGCTGCGCTACTGGTCGAGTGCGTTCAACATCGACGGCTTTCGCTTCGATCTCGGCGTGACGCTCGGGCGCGAGAGCCACGGCTTCGATCCGGGCTCGGGCCTCTTCGACGCGTTGCGCCAGGACCCGCTCCTGTCTCAGCGCAAGCTGATTTCCGAGCCGTGGGACATCGGCCCCGGCGGCTATCAGCTCGGCAATCATCCGCCCGGTTTCAGCGAATGGAACGATCGTTTTCGCGACACCGTGCGGCGCTTCTGGCGCGGCGACGCGGGCCTGCGGCCCGATCTCGCCGCGCGCCTGACGGGCTCGGCCGATCTGTTCAACCGGCGGCACCGCAAACCGTGGGCGTCGATCAACTTCATCACGTCACACGACGGCTTTACGTTGGCCGATGTCACCGCTTACGAGCAGAAGCACAACGAGGCGAATCAGGAAGACAACAACGACGGCCACAACGAGAATTGCAGCCGCAACTGGGGCGTGGAAGGCCCGAGCGACGACCCCGCGATTCTCGCCACGCGCCGGCGTGTGTCGCGTTCGCTGATCGCGACGCTGCTGGTCGCGCTCGGCACGCCGATGCTGCTGGCCGGCGACGAGGCACTGCGCACGCAGTTCGGCAACAACAACGCGTATTGCCAGGACAACGAAATATCGTGGCTCGACTGGCCGCTCGCGGATTCGCCGGAAGGCCGGCGCATGACCGAGTTCGTTGCGCGCATGGTCGCGTTGCGCAAGCGCCATCCGCTGCTGCGCGAAACGCGTTTTCTGTTCGGCGACCGCGAGGTGCTGCCGGGCCTGTTCGACGTCGGCTGGTTCGACGAGCACGGCGACCCGCTTACGATCGAAGCCTGGGAAGACCCGGAAGGCCGCGCGTTCACGTTGCGCCGCGCGGGTCCGGGCCTGAATGGCGAAACGGAAGTATTGTTATTGATGCTCAACGCGCACGAGGAGCCGCGGCAGTTCGTTCCGCCCGCCCCGCATCTGGAATGGCACGTGCTGTTGGACACGGCGGCCCCGGACGACGCGCCGCGGCGGCTCGCCACGGCCGAAGTCGAAGTCGGCGCGCACACGCTCGTGATGCTGGCCGCGCAGCCGAGCGGCGAGGCGGACTGGCAGGCCGGCTGGAAAGCCGGCGCGCGGCACGGCTCGCGGCTGCTGAGCGCGCTGCCGCCCGATCCTCGCGCCGGCGGCGAGGCCGGCGCGGAAGCGCCGGAAGGCGATGTGTCGCCCTAACCGGCGACCACTGCGGCAAACACGTTGCAAGACAGTTCGATAGCCGATTCTCGAAGGGTGAAGAATCATGTCCGAAAGTCCGATTGATCCTCATGCGCATCATCACGCGCATTGCCTGCCGTTCAGCGCGCAGCTGATCGGCGCGACGGGCGCCAGGCCGCGCACGCGTTTCCGTTTCTGGGCGCCGTCGTGCAAAAACGCCCAGGTGCTGATCGAAAACGGTCCCGCGCAGGGCGCGCACGACATGACGCCGGCCGGCAACGGCTGGTTCGAGGCGAGTGTCGAGAGCGGCGCGGGCACGCTGTACCGCTTCCGGCTCGACGACGGCCAGGTGGTGCCCGATCCGGCCTCGCGTTTCCAGCCGCAGGACGTGCATGGACCGAGCGAAGTGATCGACCCGCGCGCGTATCGCTGGGAGCACACCGGCTGGCACGGCCGGCCCTGGGAGGAAACGGTGCTGTACGAATTGCACGTCGGCGCCATGGGCGGCTATGCGGGCGTGCAGAAGCGCCTCGCGGCACTTGCCGCGCTCGGCGTCACCGCAATCGAGCTGATGCCGGTGAACGATTTCCCCGGCCGCCACAACTGGGGCTACGACGGCGTGCTGCCCTACGCGCCCGATTCCGCCTACGGCCGCCCCGACGAGTTGAAGGCGCTGATCGACGCCGCGCACGGTCTCGGCCTGATGGTGTTTCTCGACGTGGTCTACAACCACTTCGGCCCGGACGGTAATTATCTGCACCGCTATGCACGGCCGTTTTTCCGCGCGGGCGCGGCGACGCCGTGGGGCCCCGCGATCGACTTCGAGCGCGGCGAAGTGAGCGAATTCTTCACCGACAACGCCGTCTACTGGATCAACGAATACCGCATCGACGGGCTGCGCTTCGACGCAGTGCATGCGATCGGCCATCACGACTGGCTGCGCGAATTGTCCGACCATATTCGCGCGCGCGTGCAGCATGGCCGCCACGTGCATCTGGTGCTCGAAAACGAGCGCAACAGCGCGAGCCTGCTCGACACGCATTTCGACGCGCAATGGAACGACGACGCGCACAACACGCTGCACGTGCTGCTGACCGGCGAAACCGAAGGCTACTACCACGCCTACGAAGACCAGCCGATCCGCCGCCTCGCGCGCGTGCTGGCCGAGGGCTTCGCGTATCAGGGCGACCCGTCGCCGATTCACGACGGTGCGCCGCGCGGCGAAGCCAGCGGACATCTGCCGCCGACCGCGTTCGTGATGTTCCTGCAGAACCACGACCAGATCGGCAATCGCGCCTGCGGCGAGCGGCTGCGCTCGCTGACTTCCGACGACGCGCTGCGTGCCGCGACCGGCCTGCTTCTGCTGTCGCCGCAGATTCCCCTGCTGTTCATGGACGAGGAATACGGCTCGACGCAGCCGTTCCTGTTTTTCACCGACTACACCGGCGATCTCGCCGACGCGGTGCGCGAAGGACGTCGGCGCGAATTCGCGCGCTTCTCCGCGTTCAGCGACGAAAAGCGGCGCGCGCTGATTCCCGATCCGAACGATGCGCGGACGTTCGCGGCGTCGTCGCCGCCCGCGCCCGATTCTTCAACCGATACCGCAGCCGCTGCGGCGTCGAACCCCGACCGCCTCGACTGGCTGCACTTCTACAAGTCCGCGCTCGCGGTGCGCGCGAAGCTCATCACGCCGCGTCTGAAGCACGGCAAAGCACTCGGCGCGCGCGTGCTGCCCGCAGCCGACGGCAGCGACGCGAACGCGCTCGTCGCGCGCTGGAAACTCGGCGACGGCGAGACGTTGTCGATCGCGCTGAATCTGTCGCAGGACGAGGTTGCGTTCGGGCATGCGCCCGACGGCAAGGTGATCTTCGAAACGCCGCCGCGCGTGCGCGAGCGGATCGATGCCCACGTGTTGCCGGCGCATGCGTTCGTCGCGTGGCTCACGGGCGACGTCAGCGAATACGCGAGCGGCCACGATGCGCGCATCGCGGGCCGCCAGGAGCATCGCGCGTGACGACCCGACGCCCCCCCAACGACAGGATCGCCGCGCTCGCCGTCCGCGCCGGCTTCGAGGTGGAGTGGCAGGACGCGCATCGCACGACGCAGCGCGTGCCCGAGAGCACGCTCGCGACACTGCTCGAACGCATGGGTCTACCGTGCGGCAACGCCACGCAGACTCGCCAGAGCGCCGCCGCTCTGGAGACCGAACTATCGGGCCGCAAGCTGCCGCCGCTGATGACCGCAATGGTCGGGCGCGGTATCGCACTGCCCGCCGCCGCGGTCAAATCGGGCAGCCATTACCGGATCGAACTCGAAAGCGGTTCGATCATCGACGGCCGCTTCACGGCGCCGAAGGGCGAGGAAGCGCTGCTCGCGCCGATCGACGAAGCCGGCTATCACACGCTCGTCATCAACGAGCAGCATGTGACGCTCGCGGTCGCGCCGCCGCGCTGCTATACCGTCGCCGATGCGTGGCGCACCTTGCACGACGGCCGGGAGGCACCGCCCGCGCCGCCGCTGTGGGGCATCGCCGCGCAACTGTACGGCTTGCGCCGCGCGGGCGACGGCGGCATCGGCGATTACACGACGCTCGCGCAACTCGCGCGGCACAGCGCGCAACGCGGCGCGCATGCGCTCGCCGTCAGCCCGACGCATGCGATGTTCAGCGCGCAGCCCGAGCGCTTCAGCCCCTACTCGCCGTCCTCGCGTTTGTGGCTCAACGTCGCGCATATCGACCCCGCCGCGATGTTCGGCGCCGACGCGATGCAGGCCGCGCTGGCGGCCGTGCTGCCGTCGGCAAGCGCGCGCAACGCGTGGGCGCAATACGCGCAATACGAAAACGCGCCGCTGATCGACTGGCCGAATGCGACGCCGCTGAGGCTCAAGGTATTGCGCGCGCTCTACGAGCGGTTCAACACCGACGAGCGCGCACAGCCCACGCCGCGCGCGCTCGAATTTCACGGCTTCTGCGAACGCGCCGGCCGCGCGCTCGAAGATCACGCGCGCTTCGAAGCGTTGCAGGCCGCGCAGCTCGCGCAGGGCGGCGACGGACACTGGCGCAACTGGCCCGAGGCGTTGCGCGATCCGCGCAGCCCCGAAGTCGAGGCATTCGCCGCCGCGCATCGCGCCGAGGTCGACTTCCATCTGTTCCTGCAATGGCTCGCCGCACGCGGCCTGGCGCATGCGCAGCACGTCGCGCGCGAAGCCGGCATGGCGATCGGCCTGATCGCCGATCTCGCGGTGGGCTGCGACAGTGCCGGCAGTCACGCATGGTCGTATCCCGACGACATGCTGCGCAGCGTTTCGGTCGGCGCGCCGCCCGATCTCTTCAACCAGGCCGGCCAGTCGTGGGGACTCACCACGTTCTCGCCGCGCGCGATGCGCACGCAGGGCTTCGCCGCGTTCATCGACATGCTGCGCGCCGCGTTCGCGCAGGCGGGCGGCATCCGCATCGACCACATTCTCGGCTTGCGGCGGCTGTGGCTCGTGCCCGACGGCGAGAGCGCGCGCAACGGCGCGTATCTGCGCTATCCGCTCGAAGACCTGTTGCGGCTTATCGCGCTCGAATCGTGGCGGCATCGCGCGATCGTGATCGGCGAGGACCTCGGCACCGTGCCACCCGGGTTTCGCGAGCGGCTCGACGAACATGGCATCGATGGCATTCGCGTGCTGTGGTTCGAGGGCGCGTCCGGCGGCGACGGCTTCAAGGCGCCGCGCGACTGGGACCACCATGCGGTCGGCACAACCACCACGCACGATCTGCCGACCGTGGCCGGCTGGTGGCGCGGTAGCGACATCACATGGCGCAACCGGATCGGTCAGACGCTGGCGCGCGCCGATGGCCGTGATCCCGAGCAGGTCGCGCAGGAAGAACGCACGCACGACCGCGCGAAGTTGTGGCGCGCGTTCCAGCAGGCGGGCGTAGCCGCCCATGCGTTGTCCCCGCGCGGCCCGCAGGACGGCGCGCCCCCCGACAGCGCGCCGGTCGACGCGGCGCTCGCGTTCGTCGCGGCCACGCCCTGCGAGCTCGTCACGCTGCCGCTCGAAGACCTGCTCGCGCTCGTCGAGCAGCCGAACCTGCCGGGCTCGATCGACGAGCATCCGAACTGGCGCCGCCGCATGACGCTGCCGGTCGATGCGATGTTCGACGACGCCGCGTTCAGCAAGCGCCTGCGCGAGATCGACCGCGTGCGCCGCGCCGCCGCTTCGGTGCCGGCCGGCGCGCCGGATTCGGATGCTTCGGCCTCTTCCGCTTCCCCGGCTTCCCCGGCTTCCGCTTCGGCTTCGGCTTCGGCTTCGGCTCCGGCTTCGACTTCGGCGCGCCCCGCTACCCCTTCATCCAACGCTTCTTCGGAGCCCGACACGCCATGACCGTCCCACGCTCCACCCTACGCCTGCAGTTCCATCGAGGCTTCACGTTCGACGACGCCGCGCGCCACGTCGAATACTTCGCCGCGCTCGGCATCAGCCACCTGTACGCATCGCCGATCACGACGGCCGAGCCCGGCTCGACGCACGGCTACGACACCGTCGACTACACCGACGTCAGCGCCGAATGCGGCGGCGAGGCGGGCTTGCGGCGCCTCGTCGAAAAGCTGCGCGCGCACGACATGGGCCTCATCGTCGATATGGTGCCGAACCATATGGGCGTCGGCGGATCGAGCAACGCGTGGTGGCTCGACATCCTCGAATGGGGGCGCCACAGCGCGTATGCGCGCCACTTCGACGTCGACTGGCATTCGCCCGACCCCGCCTTGCGCGGCAAGGTGCTGCTGCCGATGCTCGGCGCGCCCTACGGCGAGGAGCTTGCCGCGGGCCGCATCGCGCTGCATTTCGCGGCCGACAGCGGGCGCTTTGATGTTCGCTACGGCCCGCACGTATTCCCGGTGTGCCCGATCGATTACGCGGCGATCCTGCTGAGCGCCGAGCGCGCCGATCTGGGCGCGCTCGCCAACCGCTTTCAGGGACTCACGACGCAGCCCGCCGATCAGCCGCGCGCGGCCGTTGCGCGCGACGCGCTGCGCGAGTTCGCGGCGCGCAACGGCGCCGCAGAGCTCGACTTCGTGCTCGAAGCGTATGCACCGGAAGACCCGGTCACGCGCGACCGGCTGCATCGGCTGCTCGAACGGCAGCACTTCCGGCTCGCGTGGTGGCGCACCGCATCCGACGAAGTGAACTGGCGGCGCTTCTTCGACATCTCGACGCTCGCGGGCGTGCGTATCGAGCGGCCCGAGGTGTTCGACGCGGTGCATGCGCTGATCTTCCGGCTGTATCGCGAAGGGCTCGTCGACGGTCTGCGCATCGATCACGTCGACGGACTCGCCGAGCCGCGCGAATACTGCCAGCGCCTGCGGCAACGGCTCGCCGAGTTGCGCGACACGGCGCCGTACGTCGTGGTCGAGAAGATTCTCGGCCACGACGAGCCGCTGCGCGACGACTGGCCCATCGACGGCACGACCGGCTACGACTTCATGAACGACGTCGGCGCGCTGCTGCACGATCCGGCCGGCGCCGAACCGCTCGCGCGCACATGGGTCGAGCTGACCGGCCGCGCCGCGCATTTCGCCGACGAAGCGCTCGCCGCGCGCCGCAAGATTCTCGCGGAAAACCTCGCGGCGGAACTCGATCGCGCCGCGCGCGCATTGCACCGCATCGCGCGCGATTCGCTAGCGACGCGCGACTTCACGTTCACGACGCTGCGCCGCGTGCTGACCGAACTGGTCGTGCATTTCCCGGTGTACCGCATCTATCCGCAGAACGGCTTGCGCAGCGCCGCCGACAACGTCTACTTCGACGCGGCGCTCGCCCGCGCGCGGGCGACGCTGCCGCGCGCCG